>CAXNGW010000042.1:0-11043 GCA_964201975.1 Longimicrobiales bacterium
CCGGGGTGGAAATCAAGGATATCGACCTGCCGCAGGAGATGAAGCGCGCCATGGCCAAGCAGGCCGAGGCGGAGCGCGAGCGGCGCGCGAAGGTGATCGCGGCGGACGGCGAGTTCCAGGCGTCCACCAAGCTCGCTCAGGCGGCCGCGGTCATGCAGGACTACCCGGCGGCGCTCCAGCTGCGCTACCTCCAGACCGTGGCCGAGATCGCCACCGAGAACAACTCGACCACGCTCTTCCCGATCCCGATGGAGCTGTTCGCGGGGCTGCGGGAGCACGGTGGGGCGAGGAGCGCCGCCCTGCTGCCGGATGCCGCCGCGGGGTCCGGTCCCACCATGCTCACGGGCGGCGGCCGCGACGAGCTGGCCCGCCTCGCCCAGCGCGCGCTCGGGCTGGGCGGCCTCGCCCAGCCGGTCGCCAAGGGCCCGGCCGGCGACGCCAGCTGAGCGGATCCGTGGCCGCGCCCCCGGACCACCGCTTCAGCCGCGACGAGACCGCGCTCATCCTGCGGCGCGCCACCGAGGGTGAGCGGCGCCCGCGCAGCGAGGTCGAGGGCGGCCTCACGCTCGACGAGATCGTGGCCGCGGCGCAGGACGCGGGCATCGACGCGGCCGCGGTGCGGCGCGCGGCCGCGCTCATCGACGTTGCGCCGGACCGGATCCGGTCGCTCTTCGTGGGCGCCCCCGTCGCGCCGGTGATCCGCGCGCGCTTCCGCGGCCGCCTGCCCGCGACGATCGACGCGATCCGCGCGTGCATTGAGGACGCGGTCGGCCGCCGTGGCGAGATCAAGGCCGAAGCGGGGGGCTTCGTGTGGAGCGAGGACCACGGGCTGGGGCGCACGTACGTGCGAGCGCGGGCGGACAGCGACGTCGTCGAGGTGAGCGCGGAGGCGGAGCGGAAGGGCCACCTGCTCGCGCTCGTGATGGGGATGGCGACCGCGGTCGCGCTCGCGCTGCAGCCGCTGGGAGGGTTCGCGGGTCTGGCCGGCGTGGTGGGCGCCGCGCTCTCCGTGCTCGCGCCGGTCGCGCTGATCGGCCTCGGCACGCGCCTGATCTGGCCGGCCTTCCAGCGCCCCGTCATCGCCCGGCTGGAAGCCGCGGTGCTCGAGGTGGGAGCCCTGCTGGACGAGGCGCCCGAGGGCGGGAGCTAGCGCGCCGAGTCCCGCGCCGCGGCGCTGTCCGTGCTGTCCGCGGGCGCGAAGCGGTAGAGCACCTCGCCGTCGCGGATCAGCCCGAAGCGCTCGCGCGCCAGCCGCTCGAGCATCACCGGATCGTTCTCGAGCGAGTCCACCAGCGCGCGCAGCGAGTCGTTCGCGGCCTCGAGGCGCGCCACCTCCGCCGTCTCGGCGGCTAGCTCGGCGCGCGTGCGGCGCACGTCCATCACCGAATGCTCGCCGCCGTACACGGCATAGTAGAGGGCGAGCAGCACGGTCGCCGGCAGCAGCGCCCTGGTCAGCCGCCCCACAGCCCCTTCCCGGGGTAGCTCGCGCGCGCGCCCAGCTCCTCCTCGATGCGGAGCAGCTGGTTGTACTTGGCGACGCGGTCGGTGCGGCTGGCGCTGCCGGTCTTGATCTGCCCCGCCGAGGTGGCGACGGCCAGGTCGGCGATGAATGTGTCCTCGGTTTCGCCGGAGCGGTGCGAGACCACCGACTTGTAGCCGGCTTCCTCGGCTAGCCGCATCGCCGCGAGCGTCTCGGTAAGTGTGCCGATCTGATTCACCTTGATCAGGATCGCGTTGGCGACGCCGCCCTGGATGCCCTGGTCCAGCCGCTCGGTGTTGGTGACGAAGAGGTCGTCGCCCACCAGTTGCACGCGCTTGCCGATGCGGTCGGTGAGCGCCTTCCAGCCGGTCCAGTCGTTCTCGTCGAGCGGGTCTTCGAGCGAGCGGATCGGGTACTTCTTCGACCATCCCTCCCAGAAATCGATCATGGCGGCCGCGTCGCGCCGCTCCCCGGTGGACCAGCGGAAGACGTACTCGCCGTCCTCGTAGAACTCGGTGGCGGCGGCGTCGATGGCCAGCATCACGTCCTCGCCGGGTCGGTAGCCGGCGCGCTCGATCGCGGTGAGCACGACCTCGACCGCCTCCTCGTTGCTCGCGAGGTCCGGCGCGAAGCCGCCCTCGTCGCCCACCGCGGTGTTCTTGCCCTTGTCGGTGAGCACCTGCTTGAGTGCGTGGAAGATCTCGACGCCGCAGCGCAGCCCCTCGTGGAAGCTGTCGAACGCGAGCGGCATGATCATGAATTCCTGGATGTCCACGTTGTTGGGCGCGTGGGCACCGCCGGTCAGGATGTTCATCATCGGCACCGGCAGCACGTGCGTGCCGTGCGGCCCCAGGTACCGCCACAGCGGCATCTGATTCTCGTGCGCGGCCGCGCGCGCGACCGCCATCGACACCGCCAGGATCGAGTTGGCGCCGAGCCGGCGCTTGTTGGGAGTGCCGTCGAGCTCGATCATCGTGCGGTCCACGTCGAGCTGCTCGCGCGCCTCGAAACCGCGGACGGCGTTCTTGATCTCGGTATTGACGTGGGTCACCGCCTTCAGCACGCCCTTGCCGCCGAAGCGCTTCTTGTCGCCGTCGCGCAGCTCGACCGCTTCGTGCGCGCCGGTGGACGCTCCGCTCGGGACGGCGGCGCGCCCGCGCGCGCCGGTCTCCAGGATGACTTCGGCTTCCACGGTCGGATTGCCCCGCGAATCCAGCACCTCGCGCGCACGCACGTCCACGATCGCCGACACCTTCACCTCCTCCTGTAGAATGGCCGGACTGCCCCGCTCAGCGGTTCGGTTCCGTCGGTCCTTCCCCGCCGCGCAGCGCCGCCACCGCACGGCGGCTCTCCTGCGCGAGCCGGTCGCGGTCGCGGTAGACGAGCCCGTCCACGTGGATGGGGTCGCCGAACACGATGCGGATCGTCCCGGAGCGGATCTTCCAGCTGTTCTTTGACATCACGCGCCGGCTCCCCAGCACGGCCGCCGGGATCACCGGTGCGGCCAGCTGGATGGCCAGCACGAACGCCCCCTTCTTGAACGGCAGCATCGCCCCGTCCGGCGAGCGCGTGCCCTCCGGGAACACCACCAGGGTGATCCCCTGGCCGTGCGAGCTCGACTGCGCCCGCTCGAGCGCCCCCAGCGCCGCCTGGTGGTTGCGGCGGTCCACCGAGATGTGCCCGCACGCCAGCCAGGCCTTTCCCCAGAAGGGCACCTTCTCCAGCTCCTTCTTGGCCACGAAGCGGTATTCGACCGGCAGCCATGCGGCCAGGGCGAGCACGTCGAACCACGACTCGTGGTTGGCCACCATCACCTTGGGGCTGTCGCCGAACAGCCGCTCCACGCCGACCAGCTCGACCGTCACGCCCGACGCCCACAGGAGCGAGCGCGCCCACCAGCGCGGGTGCGTCCAGCAGATGCGCTCGAGCGTGCGCGCCCACCCGAACCACTCCGCCAGCACGATGTGGGAGGAGAGCACCACCGTGGTGATCGAGCCCACCAGCGCGACCCAGAGCGCCCGGATCATGCACCCCCCGCGCCGAAGTGGTCGTATCCACCCGCGAGCGGGACAGCCCCAGCCCCGTCCCCCCGGTCGAGCACCACCCCCTCTCCCTCCTCCACCCCACCCACCCGCGTGAGCGGCACCCCGAAGCGCGCCTCGAAGTCCGCGGCGAGTGGGGCGAGCGCGCCCGGCGCGGCGGCTAGGAGGAGCTCGTAGTCCTCCCCTCCGGAGAGCGCGAGCGAGAGCGCGGCGCGCCCGCGCGGGGTCCCCCCCGCGACCGGCACTCGCGGCCCGGACACGACCACCCGGCACCCCGATGCCGCCGCGATGTGCCCGGCGTCCCCCGCCAGCCCGTCGGACAGGTCGATCAGTGCGTGCAGGTGCCCCGTGGCGGCGAGCCAGAGCGCCTCGCGCACACGCGGCGTCGGCCGCACGAACGCGCTCCGGAGGGAGGGGGTCGGCTCCTCCCCCCGCTCCCACGCGGCGACCGCGGCCGCCGCCCCGCCGAGCCGCCCCGTCACCCACAGTTCGTCACCGGGGCGGGCCCCCGAGCGTAGCAGCGGCCGCTGCACGCGGCCGAGGACGACGACGTCTACGGTGAGAGGCCCTGGTGTGCGGGTGACGTCCCCGCCCACCACCGCCGCCCCCACCGCGCGCGCGGCGCTCGCCGCCCCGCGCTGGAGCGCGACGGCCGCGCCTGAGCGCGCGTCCGCGTCGGGCAGCGCGAGCGCGAGCAGGACCGCGGCCGGCTCCGCCGCCACCGCGGCCAGGTCGGACAACGCCGCCGACGCGGCCCGCCACCCGATCTCCTCGGGCGTGAGCCAGGAGCGCCGGAAATGCACCCCCTCGACGCTCAGGTCCACGCTGACGGCCCACGCGCCGGCGCCCCCGTCCAGCACCGCGCAGTCGTCCCCCGGGCCCACCACCACCCCCGGCGCCGGCGCGTCGTCCTCCCGGAGCAACGCCCGGATCAAGTCGAACTCGGCGCCGGGGCCGAGCCGTACGCGGGAGCGAGGGAGCGCGCGGTCCATGTGCTCAGCGGGCCGCGTCGAGATCGAGGTGCACGCACGCCAAGTCCAGGTCGCTCTCGCCCGGCCCCGGCTCCGCGAGCGCGTCGCGCAGGTGCGCGACCACGTCCACCGGCAGGATTCCTTCTCCCCGCCCGGCACGCGTCGCCGCGCGGCCGGTGCCGTGCAGAGCGAGCGCGCCGGCGTCGCGGGGCCCCAGCCCGCGCCCGAGCAGCGCGCCCGCCGCTCCGGTGAGCACGTCGCCCATGCCGCCGGTTGCCAAGTCGGAGGTGCCGACCGAGTCCACGAGCACGGGGCGGTCGGGCGCCGCGACGAGCGACGGAAGACCCTTGAGCAGCACCGTACAGCCGAGCTCGGCGGCGGTGGCGCGCGCGACCTCGACGCGGCGCGCACGGATCTCGTCGCGGCCGTACGCGGTGATGCGCTCCATCTCGCCCGCGTGCGGGGTCACCAGAGCCGGGCGCGCGCGCGCGACATCGGCGAGCGCGCGCGGCCGGCCGGCGGCCAGCAGGGTGAGGGCGTCGGCGTCGAGCACGACCGGCTGGGCGCCGGCGTCGAGCACCACGGCGAGCACCCGCTCCCCCTGCGCGTCGGTGCCGATGCCGGGCCCGATCGCGACCGCGTCCACGGCCGCGGCGCGCTCGGCGAGCGCGACCGGATCGGCGGCGTCCACGAAGACCGCCTCGGGCGCTGCGGACTGGAGGATGACGCGGTTCTCGGGCGCGGACGCGACGTAGACGAGCCCGGCCCCGGCGCGCAGCGCGGCGCGCGCGGCGAGCACGGCGGCGCCCGCCATGCCCGGCCGACCGGCCACCACGAGGACGGTGCCCACCTTGTACTTGTGGGTCTCGGGCTCGCGGCGCGGGCGGGCCGCGGCCGCCCATGCGGGGCTGATGAGCGCGGCGCCGAAGCGCCCTTCCGGAACGGGCGGGAGGCCGATCTCGACCGCGATCAGCCGGCCCCGCAGCACCCGCCCTTCGCCGATCAGCGTGCCGAGCTTGGGCCACCCGAACGCGACCGTGACGTCGGCCCGCACCGCCGCCGCGGCGACCGCGCCGGTGGCGGCGTCCACGCCCGAGGGGAGGTCGAGCGCCATCACGGGGGCGCGCGCGGCGTTCATCGCCTGGATTGCGCGCGCCTCGCGCGGACGCGGCGCGCCGCGCCCGCCGGTGCCGAGCACTCCGTCGAGGACGACGTCCGCGCCGGCGAGCATCTCCCACGCCGCGTCCCCCGCGTCCAGGTCGCGGACCGCGTGCACGCTCCAGCCGTGCAGCAGGGCGTCCTCCGCGGAGCGGTCGGCGACCACCACCGCGCGCACGCGGCGCCCCCACGCCGCCAGCGTGCGCAGCGCCACGAGCGCGTCCCCGCCGTTGTTTCCGCCCCCCACCACGCCGACCACATCGCCGCGCGGATACAGCCGCTGCACGATCTCGGCGGCGGCGCGCCCCGCGCTCTCCATCAGCGCGCCCTCCGGCACGCCGAGCACGGCGGTCGCATGACGATCGAAGGCGGCCGCTTCCTCGCCGGTCGCGACCGGGATCAGGCCGCGCGCGAAGGGACGGACCCGGACGCTCACGGGGAAGGGCTGGATGAGGGGGAGAGCGGGCGCGGAACGGTCCCGCGGACCGGCGCGCTCGCGAGAGAGCGGGCTACTTGTAGCTCTGGCCGATCGTGCGGCCGAACGTGATCTCGCCGTTGTCGATGCGGATGTTGAACCCGCTCTCGGGACTCGAGCATACCCAGGCCTTGTAGCGGATGGGAGGACCGTCCCGCCCGTAGTCGGAGAGCGGGAGCAGGATTCCCCCCTCGCACTTCTGGCAACGGGGATACCCGATCTCGTCTGCCATCTGTAACCCCTCTGTTAGGGCTACGCGCCCCAGGGATAGCCCAGGTCGAAGGCTTCCTCGAAGTCGAAGACGTCCCGGAAGTCCTCCTTCCGGTCATCCTCCTGCTTGACCAGGATGCCGCACTCCACCAGCGCGAACACGATGTCGCCGAGATCCTGCGTCGCGTGGATCCCCCAGTGCTCGAGCACGGTGCGCGCCATCGGCCCGTAGCGGTCGAGCGCCAGCTCGCGCACGCCCCTGGCGAGCTCTTGCCCGGAAATGTGGCGCTTCTCCTCGAGCCCCTCCATCACGTGATGGAGCGCCGACAGCAAGAAGAGGTACGCCTTTCCGTGGAAGCGGGGATTCTTCTCCTGCAGCTGGAGCAGAATCTCCTCGGCGAACTGAAGATCCGTCATGATTCCGGAATGTTGCGACCCGGTGCGGGGGGCGCCAGACCTGACACCCGCGTCAGAGGGCCGCGGCCAGCTCCGGATAAAGGGGAAATGCCTGGCACAACTCGAGCACCTGGCCGCGCACGCGGACCCGGCCCGCCTCGTCCGCCGGGGCGTCCAGTACATCGGCGATCCAGCCGGCGATCCGGGACATCTCCGGCTCGGCCATGCCGCGGGTGGTGAGCGACGGGGTGCCGATGCGGAGTCCGGAGGTCACGAAGGGGGAGCGGGTCTCGCCCGGCACGGTGTTCTTGTTCACGGTCATGCCGGCGTGCTCGAGAGCGGCCTCCGCATCCTTGCCGGTCAGGTCGCCGTGGCTCTTCCGCAGGTCCACCAGCACCAGGTGGTTGTCGGTGCCGCCGCTCACCAGGTGGATGCCCCGCGCCAGCAGCCCGTCCGCGAGCGCGCGCGCGTTCGCCACGATCTGCCGCGCGTAGACCTTGAACTCGGGCTCGAGCGCCTCCTTGAACGACACCGCCTTGGCCGCGATCACGTGCATCAGCGGACCGCCCTGAAGCCCCGGAAAGACCGACTTGTCGATCGCCTTGGCGTGCTCCCCCTTGCAAAGAATCATGCCGCCGCGCGGTCCGCGCAGGGTCTTGTGCGTGGTGGTCGTGACCACGTCGGCGTGCGGCACGGGACTGGGATGGATGCCGGCGGCCACGAGCCCGGCGATGTGCGCCATGTCCACCATCAGCACCGCGCCCGCCTCGCGCGCGATGGCGCCGAAGGCGGCGAAGTCGATCGTGCGCGGGTACGCGCTCGCGCCCGCGATGATCATCTTCGGCCGCTCGCGCAGCGCCTGCTCGCGCAGCGCGTCGTAGTCGATGAGCGCGTCGGACTCGCGCACGCCATAGGCCGACACCTTGAACAGCATGCCGGAGAAGTTGACCGGAGAGCCGTGCGTGAGGTGACCGCCGTGGCTCAGGTTCATGCCGAGGAACGGGTCGCCCGGCTTCATGAACGTGAGGTAGACGGCCTGGTTGGCCTGTGCGCCCGAGTGCGGCTGCACGTTCGCATGGTCGGCGCCGAACAGCTGCTTGGCGCGGTCGCGCGCGAGGTTCTCGGCGACGTCCACCCACTCGCAGCCGCCGTAGTAGCGCTTCCCGGGCAGCCCCTCTGCGTACTTGTTGGTGAGCACGGTGCCGAGCGCTTCCAGCACGGCGCGTGACACGAAATTCTCGCTCGCGATCAGCTCGAGCTGGGTGGACTGCCGCACCGCCTCGTTGCGGATCGCCTTGTACAGGACCGGGTCGGCGCTCTTCAGGTGCTCGTACGTCATCGGCTTCGGGGGTCCCTAGGTTGTGGGATGCTTGCGCAGCAGCTCGCGGGCGATCACCACCCGCAGGATCTCGCTGGTGCCCTCGTAAATCTCGGTACCCTTCGCGTCCCGCATCAGCTTCTCCACCGGATAGTCGCGCATGTAGCCGTAGCCGCCGAACACCTGCACGGCCTCGTCGGTGACCCACATCGCGGCCTCGCTGGCGGTCAGCTTGGCCATCGCCGACCACGCCGTCGCCGAGTCCGGTCCGCGCCCCAGCGGCTCGCCGGCCCGGAAGCCCGTCAGCCGCTCCCCGGCGGCGTGTGTCATGAGGCGGGCCGCGGCCACCCGTCGCGCCATCTCCGCCAGCTTCTCCTCGACGGCGCCGAAGCACGCGATGGGCTGCCCGAACTGTTCGCGCTGCACCGCGTATGCGAGCGCGTGCTCGTGCGCGGCGCGCGCGATCCCGACCGCCTGCGCGGCGACTCCCGCGCGCCCGACGTCGAGCGCCTCCATCGCCAGCCGCAGGCCCGCGTCGGGGGCGCCGAGGACGCGCTCCGTGGGCACCGCCACCCCGTCCAACGCGACCGAGACGGTCTCCGACGCGCGCAGCCCCATCGTGCGCTCGCGCCCGGTCACCGTCCACCCCGCGGCCGGCAGCTCCACGAGGAAGGCGCCCATCCGCTTCTCGCCGGTGCGGGCGAGCACGACCGCGAGCCCCGCGCGCTCGCCGTTGGTCACCCACCGCTTGGTGCCCGACAGCCGCCATCCGCTCCCGTCCTGGACGGCCGCGGTCGCCACCGCGCCCGCGTCGCTGCCGGCGTCGGGCTCGGACAGCGCGAACGCGCCCAGCCGCTCCCCGGCCGCCAGCGCGGGCAGGAGCGCGCGCTTCTGCGCGTCGCTGCCGTGCCGCGCGAGCAGCGACGCCACCAGACCGTTGTGGACGGCGACCGAGAGCGCCACCGCGGCGTCGGCGCGGGCCAGCTCCTCGAGCACGAGCAGGTAGGTCACCGGATCCAGGTCGAGGCCACCGTAGTCTTCGGGCACCGACATCCCCAGGAACCCCACCTCCGCCAGCTTGGTGAAAATGGCCGGGTCGAGCGCGCGCGCCTCGTCCCACGCCGCCGCGTACGGCCGGATCTCCCCCTCGGCGAAGTCGCGCGCGAGCGTCTGGACCGCGCGCTGCTCGGCGGTGAGCGTCATCCGCCTCCGCTCTCGTATGCGTGGAACCCCCGCCCCGACTTCCGCCCCAGCCAGCCGGCGGCGACGTACTTCCGCAGCAGCGGGCAGGGCCGGTAGCGGTCGCCACCCAGCTCGCGGTGGAGAACCTCTAGGATGGCGAGACAGGTGTCCAGCCCGATCAGGTCCGCGAGCGCGAGCGGCCCCAGCGGATGGTTCATGCCGAGCGTCATCACGGTGTCGATCGCGGGCGCGTCGGCCACCCCTTCCATGAGCGCGAAGGCCGCTTCGTTGATCATCGGCATCAGCACGCGGTTGGCCACGAAGCCCGGAAAGTCGTTCACTTCGACCGGCGTCTTGCCGAGCCGTCGGGCCAGCTCCAGGACCGTGGCGGTGGTCGCGTCGCTGGTGGCGAGTCCGCGGACCACCTCGACCAGCTGCATCACCGGCACCGGGTTCATGAAGTGCATGCCGATGACGCGGTCGGGGCGGCCGGTGCGCGCGGCGATCTCGGTGATCGAGATCGCCGACGTGTTGCTGGCGAGGATGGCGTGCGCGGGGGCCGCCCCGTCGAGCCCGCGGAACAGCTCGTACTTGAGCTCGGCGCGCTCGGGAATGGCCTCGACCACGAGGTCGGCGTCGGCCACGGCGGCCGTGGGGTCTGCGGAGCACTCGATGCGCGCGACCGCAGCCGCGGTCGCCGCCTCGTCGAGCGTCCCCTTCTTCACCTGGCGGTCGAGGTTCTTGGCGATCGTCGCGCGCGCGCGCGCACACACATCGGGCGACACGTCCACGAGGCGCACGGACAAACCCGCCAGCGCGCACACGTGCGCGATGCCGTTGCCCATGGTCCCGCCGCCCACCACCACCACCCGGCGGATCTCCATCACCCCTCCTCTCGTGTGGTGCTCTCGCGATCACGCAGCCGCCCGGTGCGCCAGGTCCACGCCGCGGCCGCCAGCACGACCGCGGTGGCGAGCGCGCTTCCCTCCGGACCGAACGCCCCGCCCGAGAGCCAGGCCGGACCGGCGGCCACGGCCTCGACCCCGGGGGCGTCCGCGAGGTCGAGACCGCTCACCGGCACATCGGCCAGGAACGCGTGCGCCCAGTTCCACCCGAGGTGCGCGCCGGTCGCCCACCACAGGCTCCCGGTGCGCAAATAGAGCGCCCCCAGGAAGAGCCCAGCCACCACCAGGTTGGCGAGCGCCACCGGACCCACCCCCGGGTTGGGCAGGTGCAGCGCGGCAAACCCGAGCGAGGTGAGCGCGAGCGCCCAACGCGGCCCCTTGGTCTCGACGAGGGCCTGGAGCGGGTAGCCGCGCAGCATCGCCTCCTCCGCGGCGGCGGGGATCGCGAGCAGCCACAGGCTCCCCGCGCCCACCCGCAGCCAATCCCCGATCCCGCCCGCCTCGGCGCGCCAGAAGAGCCCGCCGGCGAGCGCGATCGCGGCCACGGCGAGCAGCCCGACCGCCACCCCCAGCGCCACGCCCAGCGCCGCCTCGCGCGGGGCCGCGCGGTCGAGCGGGAAGCCGAGCGCCGCCGCCGGTCGTTTCTCAAGCGCGCGCACCACGCGCGCGGCGCCCAGCGCGCCGACCAGCCCCGGAAGCGCCGACCAGGGCAGCTCGCGCGGGACGATCCAAGCGATCGCCCACGCGAGCGTGAGACCGATCAGCGCCCACAGCAGAACCCGCCACAGCAGCGGCAGCCATCCGTTGTGGTCACGGACGCCGAGCGCCGTCCCGAACGTGTCCGCGAACGGCTCCGGCGTCAGCGTTCCCGTGCGCGGCTCACAGGCGCTCCACCGACAGCGCGAC
>CAXNGW010000043.1:0-11001 GCA_964201975.1 Longimicrobiales bacterium
CTTCAGCACGCCCCCGTCGTCCACCACCGGCAGCGCCATCACCCCACCCGGCGCCGCCTCCATCCGATGCACGGCGGCCGAGGCCAGCTCCCCTAGCCGCACGGTGCGCGGGGTGCGCGTCATCACCTCGGCGACCGGACGCGCCGCCCACCCCTCGTCGCGCTCCATGAGCCGGGTCAGGTCGCCCGCGGTGACCACGCCGACCACCCGCCTCGCCGCGTCGACCACCGGCACCGTCCCGCGCATCGTCGCGATGGGGACCAGCGCATCGCGCATGCACGCGCCCTCGGGGAGGGAAGGATAGCCCTCCCCCACCATGACGTCTTCTACCCTCAGGGTGAGCTTCCGTCCCAGCGCCCCTCCGGGGTGGATCTCCCGGAACTGCTCGGGACGGAACCCCTTCATCCGGAACACCGCCACCGCGAGCGCGTCCCCCATGGCCAGGGCGGCGGTGGTGGACGAGGTGGGGGCGAGGTCGAGCGGGCACGCCTCCTCGGCCACCGAGCAGTCGAGCACGACCCGCGCGTGCCGCCCGAGCACGGAGTCGGCCTGACCGGTGAGCGCGACGATCGGAACCCCGAGCCGGAGCAGGTACTCGATCAGCCCCCCGAGCTCCGAGGTTTCGCCGCTCTTGGAGACGAGCAGGGCGACGTCGGTGCGGGAAACGATCCCCAGGTCCCCGTGCAGCCCCTCGATCGGATGCAGAAAGGTGGCGGGGGTCCCGGTCGAGGTGAGCGTGGCGGCGATCTTCCGCGCCACGATCCCGCTCTTGCCGATCCCGGAAACGATGACGCGGCCGGGGGTGTCGGCGAGCAACCGGCAGGCCTCGACGAACCCATCGCCGAGCCGCCCTTCGAGAGCGGCGACCGCGGCAGCCTCAAGCCGCAGCACCCGGCGACCCTCCGCCAGGAGCGCCTCCGGGTCGCGCATCCGGTCAGCTCCGCTCACGCTCGTATTCCTCGATCACGCGTTCCCATTCCCCCCGGGCGCGCAGCAGCGCGCGGCAGAACTCGCGCGCACCCCCCGACCCGCCCGCGCTCTGCGTGCGCCAGTGGGCCAGGGCGGCGATCTCGGGCTGCGCGTTGGCGACCGCCGCGCGCAGGCCCACCCGTCGGAAGACGGCCACATCCGGAAGATCGTCGGCCAGCATTGCCGCCTGCTCCCAAGTGGCTCCCATCCGCTCCAGGATTCCATCCACGAGATGCACTTTGCGCCCGTCCGGATCCTGATGGCACTCGACCCCCAGCTCGCGGGCGCGCAGCACCGTGGCCTCGGACAGGCGCCCCGACACGAATGCCACATGGAGGCCAGCACGCTTGAGCAGCTGAATGCCGAGGCCGTCCTGGATGTCGAAGCGCTTGAGCTCGATCGGGCTCCCGTCGGCAAGCGCCCCCACGTAGACACCCGCGTCGGTGAGCACGCCGTCCACGTCGAAGATCACCAGGCGCACCGCGCGCGCCCGGCCTTCGTCGAGCTCGGGTCCGGGCTGTCCGAGGGTCATGCGGGGGCGAGCGCCTGGCGGATCGCCAGCACCTCGTCGATGAGCGCGTCCAGGCGGTCGAGCGGGAGCATGGTGGCGCCGTCCGAAGGAGCGCTCTGCGGGCGGGGATGGACCTCGAGAAAGAGCGCGTCGCATCCGGCCGCGACCGCGGCCCGCGCCAGCGCCGGAATGTGCTCCGGGTCGCCGCCGCTCGAGCCCGCGGCCCGGCCGGGACGCTGCACCGAGTGGGTGGCGTCGAAGATCGCGGGGCAGCCGCACGCCGCGCGCAGGCGCGCGAACGAGCGCATGTCCACCACCAGGTCGCCGTAGCCGAACGCGCTGCCGCGCTCGGTGACCGCGACCGAGCCGGCCCCCGCTGCGCGCGCCTTGGCGACCGCGGCCGCCATTTCCTCGGGCGCCATCCACTGCCCCTTCTTCAGGTTCACCGCCCTTCCGGTCGCGCCGGCCGCGGCGACCAGGTCGGTCTGCCGACACAGGAAGGCGGGGATCTGGAGCACGTCCACCACCTGCGCGGCCGCGACGGCCTGGGCGGGCTCGTGCACGTCCGTGAGCAGGCGGAGCCCGGTCTCTTCCCCTACCCGGGCAAGGCGGCGGAGGCCCTCCTCGAGTCCGGGACCGCGGGGCGAATCGAGCCGCGCGCGATTGGCCTTGTCGAACGACGCCTTGAACACAACCGGCAAGTCTGCCGCGGCGGCGAGCCGCGCGAGAGCGCGCGCGATCTCGAGATTCAACGCGTCGTCCTCCAGCACGCAGGGGCCGGCGATCAGGGTGAATCGGTCGAACATGGCGGGCGCTAGTCCGCGGACCCGATGGTGGCCTCGGCCTCCTGGTCGATCAGCCCCGCGTGGCGCGCGGCCGCCTCGACGAACGAGGCGAACAAGGGCGCCGGCGCCATCGGACGGCTCTTCAGCTCGGGATGGAACTGGCACGCCAAGAACCACGGGTGCTTCGCGATCTCGATCATCTCGACCAGCTTGCCATCGGGCGAGGTGCCGCTCACGCTCATCCCGCCCGCCGCCAAGCGGTCGCGGTAGGCGTTGTTGACCTCGAAGCGGTGGCGGTGCCGCTCGCTGATCTCGGCGGCGCCGTAGATGGCGGCCGCCCGCGAGCCCGGCTGCAGGAGCGCCTTGTACGCGCCCAGCCGCATGGTGCCGCCTTTGGTGGTGATGTTGCGCTGCGAGTCCATCAAACAGATGACCGGGTCGGGCGACTCCTCGGCGAACTCGGACGAGTGCGACTCGGCCAACCCCACCACGTTGCGGGCGAGCTCGATCACCGCGCACTGGAGCCCGAGGCAGATGCCGAAGAACGGCAGCTCGTGCTCGCGCGCCCACCGGATCGCGGCCAGCATCCCCTCGATGCCGCGCGGGCCGAAGCCGCCGGGAATGAGCAGGCCGTCGTACGCCTGGAGCCGCTCGGCACCGGAGTCGTGCTCGAACTGCTCGCTCGACAGCCAATCGATGTCGACGCCGACGTCGTTGGCGATGCCTCCGTGCTTGAGCGACTCCTGGACCGACTTGTAGGAATCCACCAGCTCGGTGTACTTGCCGACCACCGCGATGCGGACCTCGCCCTTCTCCGGATGTTTGATGCGCTCGACCATGCGCGTCCACGGACCCAGGTCGGGCGCGGGCGCGTCCAGCCCGAGCCGCTCCAGCACGACGTCGTCGAGCCGTTGCCGCCGGAAGGCCAGCGGCACCTCGTAGATGGTCTCCACGTCGCGCGCCTCGATCACCGCCTCGACGTCCACGTTGGTGAAGAGCGCGATCTTGCGCCGGATGTCCTCGTCGAGCGGGCGCTCGCAACGGCAGATGACGATGTCGGGCTGGATTCCGATCTCCATCAGCTCGCGCACCGAGTGCTGGGTCGGCTTGGTCTTGAGCTCGCCGGCCGCCGCGATGTACGGGACGAGCGTGAGGTGAACGAAGAGCGCGTTCTCGCGCCCCACGTCCTGGCGGAACTGACGGATCGCCTCCAGGAACGGCAGGCTCTCGATGTCGCCGACGGTGCCGCCGATCTCGGTGATGACCACGTCGTGCCCGGCCGCGAGCCGGCGTATCGCCGTCTTGATCTCGTCGGTGATGTGCGGAATCACCTGCACGGTAGAGCCGAGGTAGTCGCCCCGCCGCTCCCTGTTGATGACGTTCTGGTAGATGCGGCCGCTGGTGATGTTGTTGGCCTGCGACAGCGAGCGGTCGATGAAACGCTCGTAGTGCCCCAGGTCCAGGTCGGTCTCGGCGCCGTCGTCGGTGACGTAGACCTCGCCGTGCTGGAACGGCGACAGCGTGCCAGGATCCACGTTGATGTAGGGATCGAACTTCTGCAGCGTCACCTCGAGCCCCCGCTCTTTCAGCAGGCGCCCCAGCGACGCGGCCGCGATCCCTTTCCCCAGGGACGACACCACGCCCCCGGTCACGAAGATGTACTTGGTCGGACGCTCGGCTCGCTCGGTCATCGGTCCTGTGTGGCGAAGGGTTGGGCGTGTCCCATCTCGATCAGACGCTCCTCCAGCCGGACCACGTCGGCCGGCGTATCCACTCCCGGATCGGCCGCGTGGACCACCGCGACTCCGATCCTGAGCCCCGCTTCCAGGGGGCGCAGCTGCTCCAACCGCTCCAGCGTCTCCAGCGGCGACGGGGCCAGCGCGACCCACGCGGCCAGCGCCTCCCGCGCGTACGCATAAATGCCGATGTGGCGCAGGAACGGCTCGCGCTCCAGATCGGCCCGCGTGGGCTTGCCGTCGCGCTGGTACGGAATCTGGGCGCGGGAGAAGTAGAGCGCGCGACCGTCACGCGCGCGCGCCACCTTCACCACCGAGGGATCCTTGCGCGCGTCTTCGTCCAGGAGCGGCGCGGCGCACGTGCCCACGTCCCAGCCGTGGTCTCGCACGAGCCCCACCGCGGCCGCGAGGTGGGAGTCTTCCAGCAGCGGCTCGTCTCCCTGGATGTTCGCGATCACGCCGAACTCGCGGTACCCCTCGCGCGCCGCCACCTCGGCCACCCGGTCGGTGCCGGAGGGGTGGTCGGGCGACGTCATCTCAACCGGCGCCCCCAGCGCGCGGCACACCTCGGCCACTTCCTCCGAGTCGGTCGCCACGACCGCGTAGTCGAGCGACGCGAGCCGCGACACCCGGCGCCACACCCATTCGATGAGGGGACGGCCGAGGATCGGGTAGAGCGGCTTGTTGGGGAGCCGGGTAGAGGCGAGCCGAGCCGGGACGATGCCGAGGACGGTGTGGCTCACCGGGCCTCGAGGGGCCCGCGACGGGGAGGCGCGGAAGTCATTACCACGCCCCTCAACGTACCCCCCCTAGGACCGGAAGACCAGCGCAATCTCGCGGTCGACTAGAGAGCGAGGAAATTCTTGAGCAGGGCTTCGCCGTGCTCGCCGAACAGGGACTCGGGATGGAACTGCACCCCCCACACCGGAAAGCTGCGGTGGCGCACGGCCTGGACCTCGTCCTGCTCGTCGGGCAGGTCGGTCCACGCGATCGCCTCGAGCTCCGCTGGGAGCGCGGCCGGATCGGTGACCAGGGAATGGTAGCGCGCGACGGTGAACGGCGAGGGGAGCCCCGCCAACACCCCCTCCCCACCGTGCCGGACCGGCGCCGTCTTCCCGTGCATGACGCGCCGCGCCCGTACGGTGCGGCCGCCGAACGCCTCGCCGATCGCCTGATGGCCGAGGCACACCCCCAGCGTGGGGACCTCGGGGCCGAGCGCCCGGATCAGCTCGACGCTCACCCCCGCCTGCGCGGGCGTGCACGGTCCCGGGGAGACCACGATCCGGTCCGGCCCGAGCGCGCGGATCTCCGCGACGCTCTTCTCGTCGTTGCGGATCACGAACGGATCCGCCCCGAGGGCGCCCAGCGCCTGCACGAGGTTGAACGTGAACGAATCGTAGTTGTCGATGACGAGCAGCATCCCTTTATCTTATCCCATTCCCATGGCCTCCGGCAGGAGCCTACGTGTTCAAGCGCTGCCTGGAAAGCTCGTCCGCGACAAGGGGCGGCTGCTTTCCCAGACCGACAACATCGCGCTCGTCCGGGTGGGTCCGATCGAGGTCGTGCTGGTGGGGGGATGGGCTGCCGGCGGCGTCGGCGCCATCGGCTCGCTTCTGGCTGTGGGGGAACGGCGGGCGCTGGGTGACCTCGAGCGCGCGCTGGCTCCGCTACGGCGGCACGGCGTGGCGGGGGTCGGCTCGGCGACATCCAGCGCACCGGCGCGCTGGGCCTCGAGATCGCGGCCAACGAGCACTCCGAGCAGCGCCTCCTCGAGCTCGAGCTCGCGCAACTGGAAGCCGCCTGGGTCGAGGGGGAGGAGCTGGCGGCGATCGCGGACGGCGAGCTGACCCCCCTCTCCCTGCTCGAGCAGATGCGCCGGAGGGTCGTCGGGCAGGCCTGACCCCCGGCCCCGTCCCGACCCTGGGACGCATCCCCCCGGGGGGTTATGTTCTCAGCCGTTCGCGGCCGGCCTCACAGGCCGGCCGGTTTCATTTCCACCCCGGGTCATGACCGCTCTCCGCCGCCGCCGCTCCGCGCCGTCCCGGCGCGTCTGGCTCGCCGCCGCCGCCGCGGTGGCCGGGGGATGCTCCGCGCCCGCCGACGCTCCCGACGCCGGCCCTCCGCGCGTGGCCGCGTCGATCTTCCCGCTCGGCGACCTGGCCGCACACGTGGCCGGGGACGACGTGCGCGTGGACGTGCTGGTGCCCCCCCGCGCGGATCCGTCCACCTTCGAGCCGTCTCCACGCCAGTTACGCGAGCTGTCGAGCGCGCGCGCCTTCCTCATCGTGGGCGGTGGCATGGACGATTGGATGGTCGAGGTGCCGGGAACGCTCGACGGCATCCCCGTGGTCCGCATGAACGAGGGGCTCGCGCTGCGCGCGGGCGGGCACGGAGAGGGCACCGGCGACCCGCACGTGTGGCTCGATCCTATGCTGGTCCGCGAGCATTGGCTCCCCCGCATCGTCGCGGCGCTCGCCGGCGCGCACCCGGAAGCGCGCGCGGCGATCGAAGAGCGCGGCGCCGCCCTCGCCGACTCGCTCGCCGCGCTCGACCTGTGGATGCGCGAGCGCCTCGCGCCGGTGCGCGGCCAGGCGTTCGTCGCCACCCACGGCGCGTGGAGCTACCTCGGCGCGCGCTACGGCGTGAGCGAACTAGGCGCGATCTACGAGAGCCCCGGTCGGGAGCCGTCCGCGCGCGCGCTGGCGGCGCTGGTGGACGCGGCGCGCGCCGCCGGCGTGCGCGCGGTGTTCACTGAGCCGCAGCTGGGCGAGACGGGTGCGCGCGCGCTCGCCGGCGAACTCGGCGTACCGGTCGTAGTGTTGGACCCCCTGGGCGGGCCTGGACTCGAGGGGCGTGACAGCTACCTCGCGATGATGCGTTTCAACACCGAGCAGATCGCGCGCGCGCTGGGAGAGAGCCGATGAGTGTCGCACCGGCGATCCTGGTGCAGGACGTTTGGTTCGCGTACGAGCGTGAGCCGGCGCTCGAAGGCGCCTCGTTCACCGTCGCCGAAGGCTCGTTCACCGCGTTGATTGGCCCGAACGGCGCCGGCAAGAGCACGCTGCTCCGCCTTCTGCTCGGCCTGCTCCGACCGGACCGCGGACGGGTCGAGGTCTTCGGCGGACCGACCGGCGACCGCTCGCAGCCCATCGGCTACGTGCCGCAGCGCGTGCACCTCCCCGCGGGCTTCCCGCTCACCACCGCCGAGGTCGCGCTCATGGGCTGCTACGGACGGCTCGGGCTGCTGCGCCGCCCCGGACCTGGGGACCGCGCCCGGACGGCCGAGGCACTCGCGCAGGTCGGCATGGCCGAGCACGCGGGCCGGCGCTTCAGCGACCTGTCCGGCGGACAGCAGCAGCGCGTGCTCATCGCCCGCGCGCTCGCGGGCGAGCCGCGCCTTCTGCTGCTCGACGAACCGACGGCGGGCCTCGACCCCGCCGCGCGCGCGCGCTTCTACGCGCTGGTGTGCGACCTCCAGCCTGGGCAGGGGCTCACCGTGCTGTGCGCCTCGCACGACCTCGAGATCGTCTCCGAGCACGTGGACACCCTCGTGCTGCTCGACCGGGCCGTGCGCGCGGAAGGGCCGCCCCGGGACGTCCTCGCGAGTCCGGCGTTGGCGCACACCTACGCCTTCCCCACCCCGCACGCGCACGACAGCCCATGAGCGACTTCCTCGCCTACGGCTTCAATCAGCGCGCGCTCCTCACCGGTGCGCTCCTCGGTCTGACCTGCGCGGTGCTGTCGTTCTTCGTTGTGCTGAGGCGCATGGCGTTCATCGGCGTCGGCATCTCGCACGCCGCGCTGGGTGGGATCGCGCTGGGGGTCGTGCTGGGGGTATCGCCGGTGCTGGCCGCCACTGCATTCTCGATCGTGGTCGCGTGGATGATCGGATGGATCGGCGGGCGCGGGCAGGTGTCGGAGGACACCGCGATCGGCGTGTTCTTCCCCACTGCGATGGCGTTCGGCGTCGCGCTCATCAGTCGCTCCGACACCTACCGCCAGGATCTGGTCGGCTACCTGTTCGGCAACATCCTGTCGGTGCGCACCGCGGACGTGTGGGTGGTGGCCGCGCTCGCCGGCGTCTCGCTCGTCATCCTCGCGCTGTTCTTCAAGGAGTTCCTGTTCCTGGGGGTGGACGAGGAGGCCGCGCGCGCCGCCGGCCTCCCGGCCGAGGCGCTCCGCTACACCCTGCTCACCGTCCTCGCGGTCACCATCGTGGCCGCGATGAAGCTGGTCGGGAGCGTGCTGGTGTCGGCGTTCCTCGTCATCCCTGCGGCGACCGGGCAGGCGGTGGCCCGGTCGAGCCGCGGGATGCTGGCGGTGGCGGTCGCCTCGGCACTGGTGTCGGTCGCGGGCGGGCTGTGGCTGTCTTGGCTGTGGAACCTGCCCTCGGGTGCCTCCATCGTGCTGCTGTCCGCGGCGCTGTTTTTTGTCGCGCTGCTCGCGGGGCGTCTGCGGGGGCGCTGAGCGGCGACATCAGCCGGAGGGCTGGCGAAGAAGTCGTCGGTCATGGCATGGGGAGTGGCGGCGACGGCACCGGGCGTTTACGGACGGCCCCGAACGACAGGTCGCCCGGCTCCTCCGCCGTTAGCAGCCGCATGAGACGCGGATTGATGAACAGCTTCTCACGCCCGACTTTGACCTCCTGCAGCACCCCGGCGCGCGCAAGCTCCTTCAGATATACCGCGGCGGTCTGACGCTGGGCGATGCCTGCCTCGACCACGTTCCGAATGCGGCTATAGGGCTGGACGAAGATCAGCTCCACCAGCTCCCGGCTGTATACGCCCGCCGCTTCGGCACGGACGTGCTCGCCGGTCTCCTGCATCAGATGGCGAATGGCGCGGATGCGCTCCGTGGTCCAGCGGGCGGTCTCGGCCACCGCACCCAGCATGTAGAGGATCCACTCCTCCCAAGCCGCCCCGGTCGTGACGGCCAGGAGCAGGCGATAGTAGTCCGCCTTCCTGCGGATGATGGCCCGGCTGAGGTACAGGACCGGGAGCTCGAGGAGCTCCTGTTCCACGAGAAAAAGCTAATTGAGGATCCGCCCCGTGCGACCGTTGCCGTCGGTGAACGGGTGGATGGCTTCGAACTGGTAGTGCCCCACCGCCATCCGGATCAGGGGGTCCACGTCCTGAGCCTCGTGAAGGAACCGCTCCCAGTTGGCCAGGAGCGCGCGCAATGCAGACTCGCCTTCGGGTGGCGTGTAAACGACCTGACCCGTCGCGTCGTTCAGCAACGCCGTGCCGGGCACGCGGCGCACGTCCAGATCCACCGCGAGCAGCGTGCGGCAGACCTCCACCGCGGTCGCCGTCGTCAGGGGCCTCGTCTGGAGCAGCTCCGCACCCCGGCGCAGGGCCGCGCGATAGCGCAACGCTTCCTTGGTGGCGGGGTCCGCCAACCCCTGGCGATCGGGCTGCGCAAACCGGAAGAGCTGGTCGGCAGTGGTAACGATGTTCTCGATCTCCGAGCTCGCGCGCGCCTCGATGCAGGCCTTGAGCACGGCCCGACTCTCCAGACCCGCCGGGGGCGGCAGGAGGGGCAGCTCGTTGTAAGCTCTGCCAGGATCGAAGCCGGCCATGGGTCCCCGATTGCTCGTTTGACAGGTTGCCGGGACCTGTCCCCGCAATCGACAGGTCGGCAGAACGTGTCGAAAATAAACGAATATTTCGACACATATGCCAGAACGGGGGTGGCCGACCGCTAGAGGAGAGAATACCGGGGGAGGGATTCGAACCCTCAAGGGCCGAAGCCCCGGGGGTTTTAAGCCCCCTGCGTCTACCGATTCCGCCACCCCGGTGGCACGCTCTCTCTAGGGCGCCGACAGCCCCTTGCGGGTCAGCGTCACCTCCAGCTTGTCGATGTAGTACGTGCGCAAGACCTCCGACGTCCCCCACACGCCGACGTGGACGAACATCTCGCCCTTGGCGTCCGACCTCGCCTCCATCGTGTAGCTCTTGGGGAGCCAGCGATAGCCCCCATCGGCAGCGAGTCCGTTCCCAGTGCTCTCGCGCGGGGCGACGGAGTTGCTCCTGGTGGGCGAATCGGGAGACGCGCCGGCCAAAATCCGCCACAAACCGATGTCGCCGAAATCGGCGGTCGCGAAGTCGAACGAAATCACGACCGTGTAGAGCTGATCCTTGGCGACCGCGTACTTCCGCTCAAGGACGACCTTCCCCCGTCCGTTCAGGTTGTTCAGCCGCACGCGGATCGCCTGGGTGCCGTCGCTCGCGCGGTCGGTCGAGCGCGCGACCTCCCACGCGACGGGTGGGCTCAGCAGGTCGATCCCGAACGGAATCCAGTCCCCGAGGCCGGCCTCGAACGAGGCGGTGTCGCTGTGCTCTGGCTCGATCATGAGCGGGTCGCCGTGGAAGTCGCAGCCCAAGCCGGCGACGAGGAGGACGAGGAGGAGCGGGCGCAACGACATGGGGGATTCCATCGTGGAGCGGAGGGGTCCATCTTCCCGAAATATAACCCGAACCGCGGCAGGAGAATCGTCTGACGCCCGAGCGCTACCGGAGGCTTCGCGCCGTTCTCGATCTGCGGCAACCCGACCTCACCGTGCTGATGGACCGGGTGCACAAGCCCCACAATCTGTCCGCGATCCTGCGTAGCTGCGACGCGGTCGGGGTGCTGGAGGCGAACGCGGTCCCCCCCGAGGGCGGCCTCAAGGTGCCCGCGGCCAGCTCTGCGGGCTCGGCCAAGTGGGTGGGGGTGCGCCGCCACCACGACGCGGCGGCCGCGGTCGCGACCCTGCGCGGCGAGGGGTTCCGTGTGATCGCTGCGCATCCTACGAGCGGCGCGCGCGACTTTCGCGCGTGCGACTTCACGGTTCCGACCGCGTTCCTGGTGGGATCCGAGCTGCGCGGGGTGAGCGACGCCGGCCTCGCGCTGGCGGACGACTTCGTACTGATCCCGATGGCCGGGATGGTGCGCTCGCTGAATGTGTCGGTGGCGTCGGCGCTGCTGCTGTTCGAGGCCTTCCGACAGCGCCAGGCGGCTG
>CAXNGW010000044.1:0-10953 GCA_964201975.1 Longimicrobiales bacterium
ACGCCCAGCCGCCGAGCCAAAGCGCGCCCAGCACCAGCGGGATGCCCACCACCGCGACCGCGACCCGGCGTCCCAGCTCGCCGCCCGCCGCGCGCGGACCGATGTCAGACCGCCTTCACGCGGCCGAATCGACGCTCCCGGCGCTGATAATCCCGCACCGCGGCGAACAGATCCTCGCGCGTGAAGTCCGGCCACAGCACCGAGGTGATGTGGAGCTCTGTGTAGGCGAGCTGCCAGAGGAGGAAGTTGCTGATCCGGTACTCGCCCGAGGTGCGGATCAGCAGGTCGGGATCGGGCATGTCGCCGGTGAACAGCTCGGCCTGGAACGCGCTCTCGTCGATCTGCTCGGGATCCAGCTCCCCGCGCGCGACCTTCTCGGCCAGCATGCGGGCGGCCCGGACCATCTCCTCGCGCGCGCCGTAGGAGATCATGAGGTTAAGGCGCATCTGGTCGCCCCCACGGGTGCCGTTCACGAGCGCATCCACCGACCGTAGCGCAGCGGGATCCACCTTCTCGAGGTCCCCCAGAACGTGCACCTCCACCCCCTGGCGGGCGAGGTCGGAGCGCTCCTTGCGCGCGAACAGCTCGAGCAGAGCCATCAGCGCGCTGATCTCGGGACGGGGCCGCTGCCAGTTCTCGGTCGAGAACGCGAACAACGTGAGGATCTCGATCCCCGCCTCCACCGCGCCCTCGATCACTTCCGGTACCGACTTCATCCCCACGCGGTGTCCAGCGTGGCGGGGCAGCCCCTTGCTCCGCGCCCACCGTCCGTTGCCGTCCATGATGATGGCGACGTGGCGCGGGATGGCCCCGTGCAGGCGGATCTGGTGAAGGAGCTCGGAAGGCATGGGAGCAGGAAGGGCCTCAGACCTGCATCACTTCCGCTTCTTTGTGCTCGAGCAGCTCGTCGATTTTGGTGATGTACTGATCGGTGAGCTTCTGGGCCTCCTCGACCTTCTTGTGGCCCTCGTCCTCGGGGATCTCGTGGTCTTTCATGAGCTGCTTCAGCTCGTCGCGCGCCTCCTGGCGGGCGTGTCGGATCGACACGCGCGCGTCCTCGGCCATCTTGTGCAGCACCTTCGCGTACTCCTTGCGACGCTCCTGGGTGAGGGGCGGAACCGGAATGCGGATGATGTTGCCGTCGTTGGCGGGATTGAGGCCGAGCCCCGCGAGAGTGATGCCGCGCTCGATCGCAGTCAGCAGGGAGCGGTCGAACGGCTGCACGACCAGCAGCGACGCCTCGGGCGTGGACACGGTCGCCACCTGATTGAGCGGCATCTTGGCACCATAGGCCTCCACCCGGACAGTGTCCAGCAGTGCCGGCGTCGCCTTGCCGGTGCGGACCGTGGCGAAATCGCGGCGGAGCGCGGTGAACGCGTCCTCCATGCTGTCCTTCGCTTGCTTGATCGTCGGCATCGCTCGGATCCCGTGAGCTCGGAAAGTGTGGAGGCGGACGCCCCCGGATGGGTGGAGAGCCGAATGTAATCGGCCCGGAGGCGGCTAGGACACCAGGGTCCCGATGCGCTCCCCGCGGATGGCGGAGGTGACAGCCCCGCGCTCGTCGAGGTTCAGCACGATGATCGGGAGCCCGTTCTCCTTGCAGAGGGACACTGCGGCCGCGTCCATCACGGCGAGCTCCCGGGTCATCACCTCTTGGAAGGTGATGGCGGGGATGAACTCGGCCGCGGGGTCCTTGACCGGGTCGGCCGTGAACACCCCCTGCACCTTGGTGGCCTTGATGACCACGTCGGCCTCCATCTCGATCGCGCGCAATACGGCCGCGGTGTCGGTCGTGAAATAGGGATTGCCGGTGCCACCGGCGAACAGCACAACCCTTCCCTTTTCCAGGTGCCGTAGAGCGCGGCGGCGGATGTAGGGCTCCGCGATCTCCTCCATCCGGATCGCGGTCATCACGCGCGTGTCCACACCTTTGCTCTCCAGCAGGTCCTGCACCGCGAGGGCATTGATGACCGTGGCGAGCATGCCCATGTAGTCGGCCTGCACGCGGTCCATCCCCTGCCGGCTGGCGAGCGAGCCGCGCACGATGTTGCCGCCGCCGATCACCACCCCGAGCGAGACGCCCATCTGGTACACGGCCCTGACCTCATCGGTGATCCGGTCCACCACCGAGGGCTCGATACCGAATCCGCGCGTCCCGGCCAATGCCTCGCCGGACAGCTTGAGCATCACCCTTCCGTACCCGCGCGGCTCCGTCATGTCGTCCTCACCGGCTCAGCGTCACATTCGGTCCAACTCCGCCAGCACCCGCAGAGCGCACACCACCCCGCAGGCCGCGTCCTGATCCCTTCAGGCTCCGCCGACCTGGAAGCGCACGAAACGCGCGACCGAGATCTTCTCGCCGGTCTTGGCCGAAACGCCGTCCACCAAGTCCTTGATCGTCCGCTCCGGATCCTTGACGAACTGCTGCTCCATGAGCGTGCTGTCCTTGAACCACTTCTGCAGCTTCCCCTCCACGATTTTGGCGCGGATGTTCTCCGGCTTGCCCTCTTCCGCGACCTGCGCCATGTAGACCTGGCGCTCGCGCTCGATCTCGGCCTCGGGAATGTCGGCAGCGCTCACCGCGAGGGGGGCGGTCGAGGCGATGTGCATCGCCAGATCCTTGGCGAGCTGCTGGAACGCCGGGTTCTTCGCGACGAAGTCGGTCTCGGAGTTGATCTCCACCATGACGGCCACCTTGCCGTTGTGGTGGACGTAGGTGCCGACCGTCCCCTCGCCGGCCTTCCGCTCGGCGCGCTTGGCGGCCTTGGCGGCGCCCTTGGTACGCAGCAGATCGATCGCCTTCTCCACGTCGCCCTCGGTCTCCTGGAGGGCGGCCTTGCAATCCATCATCCCCGCGCCCGTGCGGTCGCGAAGCGCCTTCACATCCTGTGCCGTGATCGTCGCCATGGTCCGTCCACTCCCTTCGGGTCTCTGGTCAATCCCCACCAACGAAAGAGGCGGCAGCCAGGAAGGGCGACCCGGGGGTCGCCGTCCGGCTTCCGCCTCCCGGTTCCCCTGAGATGGGAAACCTCTGGCTCGAAGCTTGGGGCCGCCCCTATTCCTCTTCTGCCGCCTCGGACTCCTCTTCATCACCCTCGCCCGTCTTCAGATGCTGGGCGATCACTTCGGGACGAGGCCGGCGCTTGCGCCGGGGACGACGCTTGGGCTTGTCGTCGCCCGCGACTCCACCCTCGGTCGGCTTCTCTCCGGTCTCGGTCGAGTACGTGGTGGCTTCCAGCTCCTCGACCCGACGGCGCTCGTCTTCGGGCACCTCGCGGCGCGTGGCCTCGATCGAGTCGGCTATAGCGGCGGTGATCAGGTGCACCGACCGGATCGCGTCGTCGTTGCCGGGGATCGGATAGTTGATCAGGTCCGGGTCGGCGTTGGTGTCGGCGATCGCGATGATCGGGATGCCCAGGCGGTGGGCTTCCTTGACCGCGATGACCTCGCGCTTGGCGTCCACCACGAACACGGCGCCCGGCAGCCGACCCATGTCCTTCACGCCGGACAGGTACTTGTCCAGCTTGATCCGCTCGCGCTCGAGCAGGAGACGCTCCTTCTTCGTGTAGAATTCGAAGGCGTTCTCCTCCTGGCCCCGCTCCAGCTCCCGCAGCCGCCGGATCTGCTTCCGGATGGTCTGGAAGTTGGTGAGCATCCCGCCCAGCCAGCGCTCGGTCACGTAGAACGCGCCGCAGCGCTGCGCCTCCTGCTCGACGACTGGGCGCAGCTGCTTCTTGGTGCAGACGAACAGAATCCGCTCACCCCGGAGCACCACTCCCCGCACCGCGCCCTGGGCCGCCTGTAGGCGGTCGAGCGTCTTGCGCAGGTCGATGATGTGGATGCCGTTCTTCTCCGTGAAGATGAACTTGCGCATCTTCGGATTCCAACGGCGGGTCTGGTGCCCGAAATGGACACCGGCCTCCAACAGCTGATTGAGCTCCACCTGCGGCATTCGTCCTCTTCGTCGCGCAATGGGGCCGATTTACGCCCCGGTCAGTGTGACGGCGGGCAACCTCACGCCGTGTCCAGCCGGGTCCCCGCGAGGACCCTCATCCTGCTTAACGCTTCGAGAACTGGAAGCGCTTTCTCGCCTTCGGCCGGCCCGGCTTCTTCCGCTCCACCTTGCGCGGATCGCGGGTCAGCATCCCCTTCTCACGCAGCGGCCGACGGTGATCCTCGTCGAACACGACCAGCGCGCGGGCGATACCCATGCGCAACGCGTCCGCTTGACCGGTGAGGCCGCCGCCGGCGGCCCGCACGATGATGTCGAAGCGGCCCTCGGCCTGGACGGTCTTGAGGGGCTCCTCGATGCGCGTCTGCAGGCTGGGGCGGGGGAAGTACTCGGTCAGCGTGCGGCCATTGATGGACCAGTCGCCCTTCCCTGGCCGCAGGAGCACCCGCGCCACCGCCGTCTTGCGACGGCCCACTGTCTGGATCTGCTTCGCGTCGGCCATGTCGTCAGATGTCGAGGGGTTCGGGCTTCTGCCCCTGGTGCGGGTGCTCGGCGCCCCCGTAGACCTTGAGCTTCTTCGCCATGTTCTTGCCCAGAGCGTTCTTGGGCATCATGCCCTTTACCGCCAATTCGATGACCCGCTCGGGATGGGTCGCGAGCATCCGCTTGAAGGGGATGAAGCGCTCGCCCCCCATGTAGCCGGAGTGGCGGAAGTATTCCTTCTGCTCCGCTTTCTTGCCGGTGAGCTTCACCTGGGACGCGTTGATGACCACGATGTGGTCACCCGTGTCCAGGTGGGGCGTGAACATCGGCTTGTGCTTGCCGCGGAGGACGGACGCGAGGCGAGTGGCGAGACGCCCGAGCGGCTGATCCGCGGCGTCCACGATCCACCACTGGCGTTCGATGTCTTCGGCTTTGGGTACGTATGTCTTCATGGGCGGTCCGAAAGCATTAGGCAACAGAGCTTTGAATGATATCCGATGACTGCGGGGGTGTCAACCGAAGGGCCGTGCTGGAAACCCGGCTCCGGAGGGTCCCTAAGAGATGAAGGTCTCTAGGAAGCGGGCCCGGGAAGCGTGGCGCAGGCGCAGCAGCGCCTTTTCTTTGATCTGGCGCACCCGCTCGCGGGTGATCCCCAGGAGGGAGCCGATCTCCTCGAGCGTCATCGGCTCCTGATCGTCCAAGCCAAAGTAGAGGCGCAGGATCTTGGCCTCGCGCTCCTTCAAGGTGGCCAGCGCCTCCTCGATCGTGTTCTTGAGCGCGTGCTCGAACGCCTCGTCCTCCGGGCCCGGAGAGTACTGGTCCGGCAGGTAGTCGAGCAGCCGGTTGTTCTCGCCCGGGGTGATGGGCCCGTCGAGCGACAGGTGCGACTGGCTGATCGCGAGGGTGCGCTCGACCTCCTCCTGCGAGATGTCGAGGTCGGTGGCGATCTCCTCGACGGTCGGCTCCCTGCCCAGCTCCTGCAGTAGGGTGGAGCTGCGGCGCCCGATCCGGTGCAGGGCGCCGGCACGGTTCAGGGGAACCCGCACGATGCGGCTCTGCTCGGCGAGCACCTGCAGGATCGCCTGGCGAATCCACCACACCGCGTAGCTGATGAACTTGATGCCCTTGGTCTCGTCGAACTTATGGGCGGCCCGGATCAGCCCGAGGTTGCCTTCGTTGATGAGATCGGAGAGCGGCACGCCCTGGTTCTGGTACTTCTTCGCGACCGACACGACGAAGCGCAGGTTGGAGCGCACCAGCTTGTCGAGGGCCTCGGGGTCGCCGATGCGGATGTGCTGAGCGAGTCGCACTTCCTCATTGCGATCGATCAGCGGATACGCGCTGATCTCCTTCAGGTACTGATCGAGAGACCCTTCCCTGAAGGCACCACGGCGCGGAATGAACGTCATCGGCAGGAGGGGGTTGCGTGGGTCCTGCGACCGATTCGAAACGTGTGATGATTGGGCGTCGGCGGAGGTCGAGCACGCCGCGCGCATGATGATCGGGGGCGACGCGCAGATGCGCAACCACCCCCCGTGCAATCGGTCACGACGCCGTCGGCGACGACGCGCGCGGGGCGCGCGTCACTCGATCGGATGGCCGATGCGTGTCCAGCGCACCGCGCGCGCCCACGGCGCGAGTATCTGCGAGCCGGCGTCGAACGAGTAGTACACGAACCAGGGGCGACCCCGAATCGCGGCGCGGTCTACGAAACCCCAGTAGCGCGAGTCCTCGCTGTTGTTACGGTTGTCGCCGAGCACGAAGTACTCGCCTTCCGGCACCACCAGCGGCCCCCAGTTGTCGCGCGATGGATGGTAGCTGCGCCGCGTGCTCGCGATCAGGTGGTGCGACTGCCAACCCATCCCGGGGTGCACCGCGTCCCCCGCCTGGTCGATGTGGCGCGCGTACGGCTCGGCGATCCGAGCGCCGTTCAGGTGGAGCACCTTTTCGTGCATCTCGAGAGTGTCGCCCGGCAGCCCCACCAGCCGCTTGACGTAATTCTTCTCGGGCTCATGGGGAGGGTTGAATACGATGACCTCGCCGCGGCGCAGCTCGCGCAGGGCCGGCACATGGAGGCCGATGCCGGGGACCTCCGCGCCGTAGTCCGAATCGCGAGGAATAGGGCGAATGCGATGGCCACCGACCGGGTCCAATCCCACGCGGTGCCGAACAGCGCCGGCCGACGCATCGCCTCATCGGCGGGACTCGTGCTGCGCTCCTCGCTCACGGCCGGGCTCCTCTGCTCGACGCTCGCCCCGATTCCCGCGCAGGACTGGTTTCGCAGAGCGTACAAGCAATAGACGGACCAGAATCAGCCCGGATGGTTGTCGATCTGCGCGCGTTGGAGACGGCCGGAAAAATCCACGTAGCCGACCTTGGTCTCGGAGAAGAAGTCGTACGGCTGCCACCCGCCTTCGCGGTGGCCGTTGCCCGTCTCCTTTACTCCGCCGAACGGAAGGTGCGCCTCGGCGCCGATGGTGGGCGCGTTGATGTACGTGATCCCGTTGTCTAGCTCCTGCAGCGCCCGGAACGCGGTGCGCACGTCGGTGGTGTAGACCGAGCTCAACAGACCGTAACGCACGCCGTTGTTGATCCGCACCGCCTCGTTGAAATCCGCGCACCGGATCACGGACAGCACGGGGCCGAAGATCTCTTCGCTGGCCATCCGCCCGCCGGCCGCGACGTCACCCACGACGGTGGGCTGGAAGTAGAAGCCCCCGTCCAGCCCGTCGCCCTGCGCCCGCGCCCCACCGCACAGGATCACCCCTTCACTGCGGGCGACGTCGATGTAGCCGATCACCTTGCGCAGGGCGCGGTCGTTGATGAGGGGACCGATCTCGGTGCCGTCCTCGAGCCCGTCTCCTATCCGCAGCTCCCCGGCACGTGCGGTGAGCCGATCCAGGAACTCGCGCTCGATGTCCTGGTGCAGGATCAGCCTGCTGGTGGCGGTGCGGCGCTGGCCCGCGGTTCCGAAGGCGCCCCACAGCACGCCCTCGAGCGCGAGATCCAGGTCGGCGTCGGGCATCACGATCTGCGCGTTCTTGCCGCCCATCTCGAGCGAGAGCCGCTTGTGAAGACGCCCACAGATCTCGCCAATCTTGCTGCCGGTGGCGCTCGATCCCGTGAACGAGATGACAGGCACCCCGGCGTGTTCGACCAGCACGGCGCCCGCTTCCTCGCCGGCGCCGTGCACCAGACTGATCACTTCGGGCGGCAGCCCCGCCTCGAGCAGGATCTCGACGAACAGGGCGCCGGTGTGCGGCGCGTCCTCGGCCGGCTTGAAGACGACGCTGTTCCCACACGCGAGCGCCGGGAAGATCTTCCAGGTCGGGATCGCCATCGGGAAGTTGAACGGGGTGATGATCCCACACACGCCGATGGGCCGCCGGAAGGTCATCGCCCACTTGTCGGCCAGCTCGGACGGGACCGTGAAGCCCCCCGGGCGGCGGCATTCAGCGGCCGCGTAGTAGGCTGTATCGATCCCTTCCTGGACGTCGCCGCGGGTCTCCGCCAGAGGCTTCCCCATCTCCCGGGTGGCGGCGCGGGCGAGCTCCTCCTTCCGCTTGGCCAGGAGATCCCCCGCCTGCCGGAGGATATCTCCGCGAGCAGGGGCGGGGGTTGCCCGCCAGATCTCGAAGCCCCCCTGCGCGGCTTCCACCGCCCGGTCCACGTCCTCCTTTCCCGACCGGGGGAAGTGGCCGATGAGGTCGTCGGTGCGGGCAGGGTTGCGGTTGTCGAAGTAGTCGCCGGTGTGGGGCTCGACCCATTCGCCAGCGATGAAATTGCGGAACTCGTGAGACATGGAGGCGTCGGTTCGGGGATCCCGCTGCCGGTAGTTTCCGGAGCCACAGGTGAGCAAGCAAGTCTCGCACCGGAAGCTTGGAGGGGGGTCGGGAGCCGTCGTATCTTTGCGGAGTCCCACCCCTCCTACCAGCCCCTTGCGATGACCCCTCCCGCCGCACCCCGCGCGGTCGGCACGGCGACCCGCTTGCTGGCCGCCGCCCTCATGGTGGGGGGCGTCGCCACCGTCGTGCGGGCCGGGGGGACGCCCGCCCCGGACGGGCTCATCGCAGAGCCGGCGGCGCGGGGGGACGTGTGCGCCCCTGTTTCGGCGTGCGCCCACAGATCCTGGGGAGATGTCGGATCGGCCCTCGATGGAGCAGGCCGGGGAGTGCCACGCGTCGCCTAATCCACCGGTCGTCGGAGGGAGGACCCGGTCAGTGCGGCGCGAGGCCTACGCGGCATGGGGCTCGGACGGCCTGCGCGGGGGTACGGATTGACGGTCACTTCGACGTGGGTCCCGATGGTGGACCGCTGGCCTGGGGGGAGGACGCTCACCGACCGCGAGGTCGAGGCCGCCGCCGCACACGCAATGGGCCACGCCCTCGGACTTCCCCATTCGCCCTCCGCCGAGGACGTCATGTATCCGGGCAACTCCGCGCTGACCCCATCGGGCGACAACCTGCGCGCGGTCGCCGCCCTGTACGCGCTTCCCAACGGCGCGGAGATCCGTCTCGCTGGCGCCACCGAGCAGGAGACCGGGCGATGAGGGGTCGCAGCCCACTCAGCTACCTGGCGATGCTCATCGTCATGGGCGGCATGGCCACAGCGGCCCGCCGCTCGATGAACGACCGAGTCGCCGCGCAGTCGCTCGACGAGCAGGGGATGGGCACCTGCATCGCCGAGACTGGGTGCGAGCAGGCCGGAACGGTGGACGCCACCATCGGCGCTCCGGTCGTGACGCTGGAGGAGCGCGAGGCATGCCGGGATGCGTCCTATCTCTGTCGCGGTCTGGAGTGGAAAGACGGCATGGCACGCGCGCTGCGCTGGAACGAGGACACCCGGCTGATCACGGTTCTGGTCCCGCTCCCCGCCGGCGATCCTACGCGCGCGCGCGCGATCCAACGGGCGGCCATGAATGGCGTGCGCGCCTGGGACAAGCACCCCTTCCCGGTCCTCGTGCTCGACAAACCGCGGGCGACCCCAGCCGACATCACGGTGCAGTGGATGGCGGCGCCCCCGGGCAACCAGCTGGGGCAGGCGAGCACGCGGTGGCTGCAAGTGGGGGGACGGGCCACGCTCCAGGTGGTTTCGTTCCGCCTCGCGACCGCGAGCCCCGCGGCGGGGACGGCGCTGGCGCCGCGCCAGATCGAGCTCACCGCCGCGCACGAGATGGGGCACGCGCTCGGCCTGCCCCACTCGGACGAGCCGCGCGACGTGATGTACCCGACCAACACCGCGCTCACGCTGTCGGCGCGCGACTACCGCGCCATGGAAGCCCTGTACCGGCTCCCGAACGGCGTCGGCATCTGGAGGCAGGGGGCGCAGAACCACATCACCCCCCGCTAGCCCGCGGCGCCGATCAGTCTTCGCGCACCAGCCCGAACCGTTCGATCTTCTTGTAGAGGTTGGAGCGGGGCATCTCGATCCGGCGCGCGGTTTCGGACACGTTCCAGTCGTTCTCGCGGAGCTTCTGCAGGATAAAGGCGCGCTCCGCCGCCTCCTTGAACTGGCCGAAGGTCTCCGCCGCCAGCAGCTCGCCGCCCAGCCCGCTCGCCCCCGCCGGCCCGCCCACCTGCAAGTCCACGTCCTCGGTGCGCACGGTGTCGCCCGTGGTCAGGACGAGCAGGCGCTCGACCGTGTTGCGCAGCTCGCGCACGTTGCCCGGCCATTCCATCCCCTCCAGCCGCAGGATCGCCTCCGGCGTGAAGCGCTTCGGCTGCACGCGCTCGGCGCTGAGCCGCTCGGCGAAATGCTGCACGAGCATGGGGATGTCCTCACGGCGCTCGCGCAGAGGCGGCACCTGGATCGGCACCACGTTCAGGCGATAGAAGAGGTCCTCACGGAAGCGCCCCGCCCCGATTTCCGCGGCGAGGGTCTTGTTGGTCGCCGCCACCACGCGCACGTCCACGTGGATCGATTTGGCGCCTCCCACCCTCGTCACCACCCCCTCCTCGAGCGCGCGCAGCACCTTCGCCTGGGCCGCCATCGACATGTCCCCGATCTCATCAAGGAAGAGGGTGCCGCCGTCGGCCTGCTCGAACTTCCCCGCCCGGTCCGCAACCGCCCCTGTGAACGACCCCTTGATATGGCCGAATAGCTCCGATTCGATCAGCTCGGATGGGATGGCGGCGCAATTGACCTCGACGAAGCGCGCCGCGGACCGCGCGGACAGCAGGTGGATCGCGCGCGCGACCAGCTCCTTGCCGGTGCCGTTCTCGCCGGTGATGAGCACGCGCGCATCGCTAGTGGCGACCCGCTCGATGCGCTCGACGACGTGGCGGATCTGGAAGGATGAGCCGACGATGCGGTGGCGCTGCTCGATCTCTCCGCGCAGACGTTCTACGGAATCGGACAGCCCGCGCACGCGCAGCGCGTTGCGCAGCGTCACCAGCAAGCGGTCGGTGTCGAGCGGCTTCTCCAGGAAGTCGAACGCACCTCGCCGCGTCGCCTCCACCGCGGTATCGATGGTACCGTGGCCGCTGATCATGACCACGAGCGCGTGGGGATCCTTCTCG
>CAXNGW010000045.1:0-10935 GCA_964201975.1 Longimicrobiales bacterium
ACGCCGATCACCGCGTTCATGTCGGCCGCGGTCAAAGCAGCCGCGTTCGCGGCGTTCTTGCGCATCTATATGGTGTCCTTCCACGGCGCCTACCCGAGCTGGTTCGGCGTCATGTGGTGGCTGTCCGCCATCACGATGGTGGTGGGCAACTTGATCGCCCTGGTGCAGACCAACGTGAAGCGGATGCTGGCCTACTCGAGCATCGCGCACGCCGGCTACCTGCTCGTTGCGATCACCGCCGCCAACGCCACCGCGGCCGGGGCCGCGCTCTTCTACCTGCTCGTGTACGCGGTCATGAACCTGGGCGCGTTCGCGGTGGTGATTGCGGTCTCCAACCAGGGGGAGGAGCGGCTCGAGCTGGAGGACTACGCCGGGCTCGGGCGCACGCACCCGGGGCTGGCGATCTTCCTCACGCTCTTTCTGCTGTCGCTCGCCGGCTTCCCGGGAACGGGTGGCTTCATGGCCAAGTTCCAGCTGCTGCTGGGAGCGATGGACGCGCGTCTGTGGGTGCTGTGCGTAATCCTGGTGATGAGCACGGTCGTGTCGTACGCGTACTACCTGCGGCTGGCCTGGTACGCGTGGATGCGGGAGCCGGCGGCCGGTGCGGTCGCCGCGCCCGCGCTCTATATCCCGCTGTCGATGAGGCTGGCGCTGGTGGTGAGCGCCGGGGTCGTGATCTGGCTCGGGCTGTTCCCAGGTCCGGTGCTAGCGTTCGCGCGTGCGAGCGTGACGGGTCTGGGCGCGATGGGCGCAGGCGTCGCCGGGGTGGGCCCCTGAGGGGTTCGCCCCACGGAGGGCGCTCACATTGGCGGGCGGCCGAACCCCCGCTGCCTCGGCGGGTAGCCGGTGCGACGCCTCTGGCCCACCTCACACGAGGATCCGCATGACGCTGGCGCCCCACATTTTCAGAGAGTACGACATTCGCGGCATCGTCGGCCGCGACTTCGGACCCGAGGTGAGCGAGCCAGTCGGGCGCGCCTACGGCACGCTCGTGCGCGAGGAAACCGGCAAGGATCGCCCGATCGTCGTGGTAGGCCGGGACAACCGGCCCAGCTCGCCGGCCCTCGCCGAGGCGCTCGTGAAGGGCATCCGCTCGACCGGAGTGGACGTGCTCGACATCGGCACCGTGCCGACTCCGATGGTCTACTGGACCGAGGCCACGCGGGGGACCGACGGCTGCGTGCAGGTGACGGGGTCGCACAACCCCGCCGAGTGGAACGGCATCAAGATGACCGTGCGCGCCCGCGCCATCTACGGAGCCACCATCCAGGCGCTCCGCGCCCGCATCGACGCGGGCTCCTACGCGACCGGCAAGGGCGGCTACCGCACCGAGGACGTGAGCGACGCGTACGTGGCCGACCTGTCCGGACGCTTCCGCCTGCCCCGGCCCATCAAGGTGGCGCTCGACTGCGGCAACGGGAGCGGCGCGCTGGTCGCGGAGCGCCTGATGGCCGCGATCGGCGTCGAGGTGGTGCCGCTCTTCTGCCAGTCCGACGGTACCTTCCCCAACCATCATCCCGATCCCACCGTGGACGAGAATCTGGTGGACCTGATCGCGGCGGTGCGGGGGCACGGGTGCGAGCTCGGGGTCGCGTTCGACGGCGACGCGGATCGGGTGGGCGCGGTGGACGAAACCGGCGCGGTCGTGCGCGGCGACATTCTCCTTCTCTTGTTCGGCCTGGACTTGCTGAAGCGGAAGGGGCCGGGGCAGAAGCTCGTCTTCGACGTGAAATGCTCGCAGGTGCTCCCCGAGGTGTTCGCGGCGGCGGGCGGCGAGCCCATCATGTGGAAGACCGGCCACTCCCTGATAAAGGAGAAGATGAGGGAGACGGGAGCGCCGCTGGCGGGTGAGCTGTCGGGCCACATCTGCGTGGGCGGCGACCTCTACTACGGGTTCGACGATGCGCTCTTCGACGCCTGTCTGTTGATCGATTTGGTCGCGCGCGGCGACCGGTCGCTGGCGGCCCAGGTGGCCGAGTTTCCGTCCTACGTCTCCACCCCTGAGATCCGGGTGGAGGTGACGGAGGAGTCGAAGTGGGGCATCGTGGAGGCAGCGCGCGCGCACTTCGGCTCCCGTTACGAGGTGGTGGACGTGGACGGAGTGCGCGTCCAGTTCGGGGACGGCTGGGGGCTCCTGCGAGCCTCGAACACGCAGCCCGTGCTGGTGCTCCGCTTCGAGGCGCGTATGCGCGCGCGGATGGAGCAGATCAGGGAAACGATGGAGGGGTTCCTCCGTAGCCAGGGTGTCGACCTGGTCGCCGCGGCCCACTAAGGAAAATCGGAGAACTTTGGCACGCTCGGTCCGCTCCCCGGTTGATCGCATCCACACGCTCCGCGGCGGACGGCTCGCGCTCGTCCTCGCCACCGGCCTGCTCGGGCTGTTCACCCTGCTGCGCTTGGTCGCGTCGCTCCACGTCGACGTGCTCTGGTTCCGCAGCGTGGGATACGAGGATGTCTTCTGGCGCAAGCTGATGTGGTTGTGGGGAATGCGCAGCGCCGTCGGGGCGCTGGTCGGAGCCTTCCTCTTCGTCAATCTGCGCCTCGTGGGCGGGACCCTCGGCGCGATCCAGATCAAGCGCCGTTTCGGCGACCTCGAGATCGCCGAGCAGCTGCCCCGGTCGTACGTGCTGTGGGTGGCTGCTGCGCTGTCCGCCCTGATGGGACTCTGGTTCGGCGGCCTGGTCAGCGAGGATGTGGCCATCCGCTCGCTGGTCGCCACCACCGCTCCCGCGTTCAGCGTCCGCGATCCCATCTTCGACCGCGACCTGTCGTTCTATTTTTTCTCGGTCTCGCTGCTCAACACCGCCCTCACGTTCGCGATGTTCGTGATGGGGATCGTGTTCACGGTTTGTCTGGGCGGCTACGCGACCACCGGCGCGATGCGCTGGGGCCGGGGCAGCCTGGTGATGGGGCGGCTCCCTCGCATTCACGTGGGCGCGCTGCTGGCGGGTTTCCTGGGGCTGGTGGCCGCGCGCTTCTGGCTGGGGCGTTATCTGCTGCTGATGGACGGCTCCTCGGACGTGCAGGGGATCTTCGGCTACACCGACGCGGAGGCCCGCCTGCCCGCGCTCGAGGTGATGAGCGCGCTGACGCTGGTCGCGGCCGGCGCGGTGTTCTGGGGCGCGTGGAAGAACCGAGCGGTCCCGGTCGTGGGCGGGCTGGTCGCAGTGATGGCCGGAGGCATCCTCGGCACGCAGTTCTACCCGTCGCTCGTGCAGCGCTTCCGCGTCCAGCCCAACGAGGTGTCGCGCGAGGCCCCGTACATCGAGATGAACATCCGCTTCACCCGCCTCGGCTTCGGGCTGGACGATCTGCGGCGCCAGCGCTTCGTCTACGCGGCGCCGCCGGGAGCGGACTGGGAGGCGGTGGGGAGCCAGATGGACGGCCTGCCGGTGTGGTCGATGGATGCCCTGCTCGCGGCCTACCAGCAGATCGAGGCGCGCTTCCGCTACTACGACTTCCCGGGCGCGACCGTCGATCGCTATGCGGCCGCGGGTGGCCCCGAGGTGGTCGCGCTCGCGGTGCGCGAGGTTGATCCCACCGGCATCGAGGACCGCAGCTGGCAGAACCTGCACCTGCGCGAGCGCTATCTCACCGGCATGGGCGCGGTCGCGAGTGACGCTGCGGACCGCACGGTGCAGGGCTGGCCGGTGATGTTCCTGTCGGGGATCCCATCCGAGTTCCAGCCGGGCGCCCCCGAGGGACTGGGTCTGCTGCACGGCGCGGTCTACTTCGGCGCCGGACCGCAGGCGTACGCGATCCTCAACCCGAGCGCGACCAATTTCCTGGCTTCGGATTCCACCCCGGGCCGTCCCGGCGTGGACTTCCCAGAAGGGATCCTGCTCTCCTCGATCCCGCGCACGCTGTCGTTCGCATTACAGCTGGGGGAGCCCAACCTGCTGTTCGCATCGGAAGTGAGCGCGACCAGCCGGATGGTGATCCACCGCCAGGTGACCGAGCGGGCGCACGAGATATTCCCCTACCTGCGCTACCCGGAGCCGCCGCTTCCGGTGATCCACGAGGGGCGTCTGCTGTGGATGCTCGATGCCTTCACGGCCAACCGCTACCTGCCGCTGGCGACCCCATACCAGTTCGAGGCGGGGCGTTCGAGCGCGTACGTGCGCAACAGCGTGCGGGTGGTGATGGACGCGGTCACCGGCGACATCGGGTTCTACCGCATGCCCGGCGACGACCCGGTGCTGGAAGCGTACGACCGCGCTTTTCCGGGTCTGCTGCGGCCGTTCGACGACCTTCCGGTCGGGCTCCGCGACCACCTGCGCTACTCGCGCCGCCTGCTCGACCTCCAGGCCCAGGTGCTGCTCCAGTACCACCAGGAGGCGCCGCAGCAGTTCTACGCGCAGCAGGACGTGTGGGCGACGCCGACCGAGCTGATGCAAGGGGATAGCCCGGTCCCGTACCGACCCGAGTACGGCCTGTGGGCGCTCCCGGGGGAGAGCGCGGAGTCCTTCCTGCTCACCACCATGTTCGTGCCGGCGGCCCGCCAGAACCTGACCGCGCTGTTGGCCGGGCGGGTGGGGGCGGACGGCCGCCGCGAGCTCTTCCTGTACGACGTGGCGGTGGAGGACCAGGCGCCCGGGCCCCGGCAGATCGAGGCGATGATCGAACAGGACCCGGTGATCTCGCAGCAGTTCTCGCTGTGGCGGCAGAGCGGCAGCCGCGTGTGGACCGGCCACCTCAACGTGGTGCCGCAGGGCGAACATCTGCTGTACATGGAGTCCGTCTTCCTGGCGGCCGAGGCCGACGCGATCCCCGAGCTGCGCCGCTTCGTGGTGAGCGACGGCAAGAGCGTGGCGATGGAGCCGACTCTCGAAGAGGCGCTGGCCGTGTTCAGCGGAGCGGCGCCCCCGAGCCGGCCCAGCGTGAGCGACCTGCCCGCACCGCGAGCGGGCGAGGAGTGGCCGTCCGAGGCGCTGCGTTGGCTCCAGACCGCCGAGTCCCGCCTGCGCGAAGGGGACTGGCCCGGCTTCGGCACCGCCCTCCAGGAGCTCAAGGACCTGCTCGAGACGCTGAATCAGGCCGGCTCCACGGCTCCGCGCTGATCCGCTCGCGCGGGCGGCCCTCCGCGGTTGATCGGCCCCCGCCTCGCGCATAGCTTCACGGGCCTTTTTCCGGTCCCTGGGCGTCCCGGGCAGCCCAGGTCACCCGACCTTCACGAGCACCCCACGCGAGCGACGCGATGGACATCCACGAATATCAGGCGAAGGAACTGCTCCGCGCGGCCGGCATCCCGGTCCCGCCGGGCGAGATCGCGACCACGGCCGCCGAGGCCGAGGCGATCGCCCGCAAACTGGGTGGCACGGTGGTGGTCAAGGCCCAGGTGCACGCCGGCGGACGCGGCAAGGCCGGTGGCGTGAAGCTCGCCAAGACGCCCGCCGAGGCGCGCGAGCACGCCGGCAAGATCCTCGGGATGCAGATCAAGGGGCTCACGGTCGAGAAGGTGTTGGTGACGCCCGCGGAGGAGATCGCGACCGAGGCGTATCTGGGCGTCCTCGTGGACCGCAAGGGACAGGCGCCGTTGTTCATGGCGTCCCCCGCCGGCGGCATCGACATCGAGACGGTCGCCCACGAGACCCCCGAGAAGCTGCGCAAGCTGCGCGTGGACCCCCGCTACGGCCTCCTCCCGCACCAGGCCTACTGGATCGCCGACTTTCTCTACGAGGATCCGGACCAGATCAAGCAGGCGGCGAAGATCGTCGAGCAGCTGTGGAGGGTTTTCGTGGATGCCGACGCTGCAATGGTCGAGATCAACCCGCTCATCACCACCCCGCAGGGAGAGGTCAAGGCGATCGACGCCAAGATCTCGGTGGACGACAACGCGCTCTACCGCCGGCCCGGGATCGTGCAGCTGCGCGACACGTCGTCCGAGCCGGCCGCGGAGACCCGCGCGCGCGAGGCGGGGCTCAGCTACGTGAAGCTGGACGGGTCGGTGGGGTGCTGCGTGAACGGCGCCGGGCTGGCGATGGCGACGATGGACCTCGTGCACTACTACGGGGGGGAGCCGGCCAATTTCCTCGACATCGGCGGCTCGTCGAATCCCGACAAGGTGGTCGCGGCGCTCCAGATCATCACAGCGGACCCGAACGTCAAGTCGATCTTGTTCAACATCTTCGGCGGCATCACCCGCTGCGACGACGTCGCGCGCGGGATCGTCGAGGCCACCAAGCGCATCGACATCAAGCTGCCGATCGTGATCCGATTGACCGGGACCAACGAGCAGGCCGCGCTGCAGATCCTCAAGGAAGCCGGCTTCACCGCCTACACGTCCATGGACGAAGTGGTGAAGAAGGCCGTGGAGCTGGCCGCCGCGGCCCCAAGGAGCGTGAGCTGAATGGCGATTTTCATCGATCAGAACACCCGCTTGGTGGTCCAGGGGATCACCGGACGGGACGGGTCGTTCCACACGACCCAGATGATGGATTACGGCACTCAGGTGGTCGCCGGCGTCACCCCGGGCAAGGCCGGGCAGACGTTCGCGGGCCCTGGGGGACGAAAGGTCCCGATCTTCAACTCGATGGACGAAGCGGTGGCGCAGACCGGGGCCAACACTTCGGTGATCTACGTGCCACCGCCGTTCGCGGCGGGCGCGATCATGGAGGCGGCGGACTCGGGGGTGGGGTTCATCGTTGCCATCACCGAGGGGGTGCCGGTTCTCGACATGGCGCGCGTGCACGCGTTCGTGCGCGACCGCGGCGCCCGCCTGCTCGGCCCCAACTGCCCGGGGCTGATCTCGCCAGGCAAGTGCAAGGTCGGCATCCTCCCGGGGCAGATCGTGACGCCGGGTCCGGTGGGGGTGATCTCGCGCTCCGGCACGCTCACCTACGAGGCCGTCTACCACCTGACCAACGCCAAGATCGGTCAGACCACCTGCGTGGGGATCGGCGGCGATCCGCTCATCGGGACCAGCTTCGTGGACTGTCTGGAGGCGTTTGCCCGCGACCCCGAGACCAAGGCGATCGTGATGATCGGCGAGATCGGGGGTACCGACGAGCAGGAGGCCGCCAATTTCGTGAAAGAGCGCATCCGCGTCCCGGTGGTCGGCTTTATCGCCGGCCAGACGGCGCCTCCCGGGCGCCGCATGGGCCACGCAGGTGCGATCATCTCGGGCAGCTCGGGCACAGCGGCGGAAAAAATGCAGGCGTTCGAAGAGGCCGGGATCCATGTCGCCAAGCGCCCGGTGGAGATCGCGGAGCTGATCGCCAAGGTGCTCAAGCGATGAGTCGGACCCTCGCGATCATCAAGCCCGATGCGGTCGCGGCGGGGAAGGCCGGCAAGGTCCTCGCCCACCTGGAGGCGGCCGGATTCACCGTGCGCGCGATCCGCATGACGCGACTGGATCTGGAGGCGGCGGGGGAGTTCTACGCCGTGCATCGGGAGCGGCCGTTCTACCCGTCCCTGGTGAGCTTCATGACCTCGGGGCCGGCCATCCCGCTGGTGCTCGAGGCCGAGGACGCCGTGAAGAAGCTGCGCGACGTGATCGGCGCGACCGACCCGGCCCAGGCCGAGCCGGGAACGGTGCGCAAGCTGTTCGCCGAGTCGAAGGAGAGGAACGCGATCCACGCGTCCGATTCGGACGAGAACGCGGCTCGCGAGATCGCCTTCTTCTTTCCCGAGCGCGAGGTGCTCGGGAACCGCGGCTGAGAGGGCGGGCGACGCCCGGGAAGGGCGCGCAACGCCTTGCGGGATCCCCACCTGGCGCGTTGACAGTCCCTACCCCCTCTTCTAGCTTTTATGACTATGCTCCCGCTCGATCTAGCTCGGCTGAGCCGGGAGGGTCCCCTCCGCATCCAGGGTGAGATCCCGCCGGACGCTCCGCTCTGGGAAGGAAGCGGAATCCGCCTCCAGGACCCCCTCCGGGTGGACCTGACGGCGAGCGAGGCGAAGAGCGGCGAGATCGTGGTACGAGGGGTGATCGAGGGCACGCTGGCGCAGGAATGCACGCGCTGCCTCGACCCCGTGAGCGTCCCTCTCCGCGAAGAGGTCACGTTCGTCTTCGCGGCGCCCGACCTGCTGGATGGCGTGGATGACGGCGAGATCCGGGTCGTGACGGACGACGAGCAAGAGGTGGATCTGGAGAGGCCGGTGCGGGACGAGCTGATGCTCACGGCGCCGGCGTATGCGGTGTGTGATCCGGACTGTCGCGGGCTCTGCCCCCAGTGCGGGGCGGATCTGAACGAAACGACCTGCGAGTGCGTGGTAGAGGTCCCCGACCCCCGTTGGGACACCCTGCGCGCCCTCAAGAAGGAGTAAGGCGGAGATGGCTGTCCCCAAGAAGCGGACCTCGAAGCAGCGGAAGCGAAAGCGGCGGACCCATTTCAAGGCCGTGCCGCCGACCGTGCAGAGCTGTCCGAGCTGCGGCGATCCCAAAATTCCGCATCGGGTGTGTCCGAGCTGCGGCTTCTACCGTGAGGTAGCAGTCTTCAAGGTAGAGGCGGACTGAGCTCGGAGGGACCCGTGCGTATCGTCCTGGACGCCATGGGCACCGACGGTGCCCCGAAGAGCGAGGTGGCCGGGGCGGTCGGGGCGTTGCGGGAGCTTGACGGCGACTTCGAGATCGTCCTGGTGGGGGATCGGGCGGTGGTCGACGCCGAGCTCGCGCGCCACGACGACTTCCCGCGCCAGCGCCTGCACTTGGAGCACGCCCCGGACCGGGTGCTTCCCGGCGAGGCGCCCGCCTCCGTCCTGCGCAAACACCCCGATTCGTCGATCGTTCGCGGCCTGCGCCTCCAGAAGGAGGGGCAGGCCGACGCGTTCGTGAGCGCCGGCTCCACCGGCGCCGTCATGGCCGCGTCCCTCTTCATCCTGCGTCCCCTCGAGGGCGTGGACCGGCCCGCGATCGGGACGCTGCTGCCCACCGCGCGCGAGCCCGTGCTCATGCTCGACGCGGGAGCCAACGTGGACTGCAAGCCCCAGCACCTGGTCCAGTTCGCCCACCTCGGCCGCATCTACGCCGAGGACCTGATGGGGCGGTCCAACCCGCGCGTGGGACTTCTCAACATCGGCGAGGAGCCGGAGAAGGGGGACGAGCTGGCGGTGGAGACCCACCAGCGGCTGTCCCGCGAGCCGGGGATCAACTTCGTCGGCAACGTCGAGGGGCGGGCGATCATCCAGGGCAGCTGCGACGTGCTCGTATGCGACGGCTTCGTCGGCAACGTCGTCCTCAAGTTCTACGAATCGATCGCGCGCTTCTTCGTCGGTTTCCTGAAGCGGGACGTCCGCCAGGCCGCCGGCGACGCCGACTTCGGCGACGCCTACCGCATGCTGGACTACTCCGAGTACGGCGGTGCCCCCCTGCTGGGCGTGAACGGGGTGTCGATCATCTGCCACGGCGGCTCCACCCCCAAGGCGATTCGGAACGCGATTCGGGTGGCCGTGCAGTCGGTGACCTCCTCCATGGTCGAGCACGTCGCGCGCGACCTGCGCTCGAGGGAGCCCGCTTGAAGACCCCTCAGCCGATCATCGAGATCGTCTCCACCGGCCGCTTCCTGCCGCCGCGGATCATGACGAACGACGACATCTCCAAGATCGTCGAGACCAACGACGCTTGGATCGTCGAGATGACCGGCATCCGGGAGCGCCGCATCGCCGACGACATGGGTGCCGCCGACATGGGCGCGGAAGCGTCGCGCAGCGCGATGAAGAAGGCGCAGGTCGAGCCGGGCGAGGTGGACCTGATCGTGCTCGCCACCGCCACTCCGGACCGCTGGCTCCCCTCGACCGCGTGCGACACGCAGGCGCTGCTGGGTGCGAACAACGCGGTGGCGTTCGACGTGTGCGCGGCGTGCTCCGGATGGATGTACGCGCTCACGGTCGCGGAGGGCATGGTGGCGGCGAAGCGGGCCGAGATCGCGCTGGTGGTCGCCACCGAAAAGATGAGCGCCATCGTGGACTGGACCGACCGCAAGACGTGCGTTCTGTTCGGGGACGGGGCGGGGGCGGCGGTGGTGCGCCCCGCGCGGGGCGACCGCGGCCTCCTCTCCAGCTACCATCGCTCCGACGGACGCATGGGCGACCTGCTCTTCCGGCCGGCCGGAGGGGCGCGCTTCCCGATGACCGCCGAGGTGATCGCGAAGGGCGACCACCTGGTGAAGATGGAGGGACGCGAGGTCTTCAAGAACGCGGTCCGCTCCATGTCGGAGGCGGCCGACTTCGCGCTCAAACAGGCCGGGCTGCGGGCCGAGGACATCGACCTGGTCGTCCCGCACCAGGCCAACATCCGCATCATCGAGGCGACCGCCAAGTACGTAGGCATCCCGATGGCGAAGGTGTTCGTGAACGTGGACCGCTTCGGGAACATGAGCTCGGCCACCATTCCGGTGGCCCTCGACGAAGCGGTCGAGCAGGGGCGGCTCCGCCCCGGCATGAGCGTGCTCTCCGTAACGTTCGGGGCGGGGTTCACCTGGGGTGCGATGGTGCTGCGGTGGTAGGCGCGCTCTGAGCCTCGCCCTCCTTTTTCCAGGCCAGGGATCGCAGCACGTCGGCATGGGCCGCGCGCTGGCCGACGCCCACCCCGCCGCTCGCCGCGTGTTCGAGCAGGCAGACGAGGTGCTGGGCCTGCCCTTCGCGCGCCTGATGTGGGAGGGCCCGGAGGAGGAGCTGACCCTCACCCGCAACGCCCAACCGGCGCTTCTCGTCCACTCGTATGCCGCGCTCACGGTGCTGCGGGAGCGGCTCGGCGACGCCGCGTTCGCCGCCGGCCACTCGCTCGGGGAGTTCTCGGCGCACGTGGCGGCGGGCACGCTCGCGTTCGGGGACGCCCTCCGCGCGGTACGCCTGCGGGGGGAGCTCATGTTCGAGGCGGGCGTGACGCGCCCCGGCACGATGGCCGCGGTCCTGGGTCTGGGGGACGACGCCGTACGGGCCGCCTGTGCCGCGGTCGCCGCCGGCGTGTGCGTGCCGGCGAACTACAACTCCGAG
>CAXNGW010000046.1:0-10565 GCA_964201975.1 Longimicrobiales bacterium
TGCCTCGAACAGCCTCGCCAGCTCGGCGACGACGGGCGCCTCGTGATCCACCATCGCGAGGATCGCGGCCGCGTCGATGCGGGCGGCTGCAGGCGGCGCCGAAAGAGCGGGCTCGGTCGCGGGGGCGGCGCCGCTTCCCGCGTACCGCGTGACCACTGCGAGCAGATCCGGGATCGCCACCGGCTTGGACAGGTAGTCGTCCATCCCTGCGGCCAGGCAGCGCTCGCGGTCGCCGGCCAGGGCGTGCGCGGTGAGCGCGACGATCGGAGTGTGCTGGGCGGTCCCCTCCCGCACGCGAATCCTGCGCGTGGCCTCGTAGCCGTCCATCTCGGGCATCTGGCAGTCCATGAAGATCATCGCGTGGGACGTCCGCTCCGACATGGCCACCGCCTCCGCTCCGGTGCTTGCGACGTCCACCTCGCATCCGAGCTTCTGCAGGTTGCGCACCGCGACCCTCTGGTTCACCAGGCTGTCCTCCGCGAGCAGGACGCGCGCGTGCGGCACCACCGGGGCCGCAGGCGCTCCTCGTGGTCGGGCGCGTCGCTCGCGCCCCGCCCACCCTTCGGTGATCGTGTTGAAGAGATCGGAGGGGCTCACCGGCTTGGTGAGCCAACGCGCGATGCCCGCACGCGCCACGATCTGGCTGTCGAAATGTCGGCCCACCGAGCTGAGCAGGAGAATCAGGGGCGTCTCGATGTCGCCGGCGCCCTGGATCCGGCCCGCGAGCTCGAGCCCGTCCATCTCCTCCATCTGGAAATCGAGCAGCGCGATCCGGTAGGGATCGCCGTCCCACGCCCCGGCGCGCAGCTCGGCCAGCGCCTCCGCGGGCGACGCCACGGCGGTCGCGCGCAGCCGCCAGCTCGTCAACTGCTCCTTGAGCACACGGCGGTTGACCGGGTTGTCGTCGACGATGAGCGCGCGCACACCCGCGAGCTCGTCCGCTCCCGTGCGCCGCGGCGGCGCCTCACCCACCGGGAGGGTGAGCTTGAACGAGAACTCGGACCCGGCCCCCGGCGTGCTGGTGGCGTGGATGTGGCCGCCCATCGCCTCCACGATCTGTCGGCTGATGGTGAGCCCGAGGCCCGCGCTCCCGTAGCGGCGCTGCGTGGACTGGTCCGCCTGCGTGAACTTTTCGAACACCCGCGCCAGAGCGTCCGCGGCAATGCCGATGCCCGTATCCGCGACGGCGAAGCGCAGGGTCGCGCCATCGGAGCGCTGGGCCGCCGTGCACTCGGCCTCGAGCAGCACGTGTCCGCTGTCGGTGAACTTCACCGCGTTGCCGGCCAGGTTCACGAGCACCTGGCGCAGGCGCGCGGCGTCCCCGACCACCACCCGGGGCGTGTCGGGGGCGATGCGGAGGATGAACTCGATGCGCTTCCGCTCGGCGGCGGCCGACAGCAGGCCCGCCACGCCGTGGAGCACGTCCTCCAGGTCGAAGGGCGCGCTGTCGATGTGGAACCGCCCCGCCTCGATGCGCGCCAGGTCCAGGATGTCGTTGATGAGCGCGAGCAGGTGCTCGCCCGACTGGCGCACGATCTCGAGGTCCTCGCGCTGCGCCTGCGACAGATCGGAGTCGAGCAGCAGCCCGGTCATCCCCAGGATGCCGTTGAGCGGAGTCCGGATCTCGTGGCTCATGTTCGCCAGGAAGTCCGACTTGAGGCGCGACGCTTCGAGCGCAGCGTCGCGCGCGGCGGCCATCGCCGCCTCCATCGCGCGGCGCTCGGTCACGTCGCGGGCGAGCGCGAGATAGAGGCGCTCCCCGCCCCAGTCCACCGGGCCCACCCTCACCTCGACCGGGAGCATGGCGCCGCCCTTGCGCCGCCGCTCTCCCTCGGAGGTCATCACCTCGCCGGGCTGGAGCGCCGCCAGGCGGGGACCCACTGGGCGGCTCCGGTCGGCGCGAGTCTCGACGTCCGCGATGTGCAGCGCCAGCAGCTCGTCGCGGTCGTAGCCCAGCATCACGCACGCGGTCCGATTGATGTCCACAATGCGCCCCTCCGGATCGGACAGGTACACGGCGTCGCCCGCGTTCTCCATCATCAGCCGCAGCCGCTGCTCGCTCTCCCCCAGCTGCTCGGTGGCGCGCTCGAGGTCCGCGGTGCGGTGACGCACGCGATCCTCGAGCTCCTCGTGCGCGCGGCGCGTCGCGGCCTCGGCTGCCTTGCGGTGGCTGATGTCCTCGATGAAGGCGGTGATCCGTGGCGCCCCGCCGATCGGCGTCGGCGTCATCACCAGCTCCACCGGCACCCGGGAGCCGTCCCGACGCACCATCTCGTACTCGAAGGCGCGCCCGATGCTCGGGCTCTTACCGGTGGCGCGCAGGCCCGCGAGCGCGGCGCGATGGCCCACCCGGTCCTCGGGCGGGATGATCGTGTCGGCGAGGGTCAGTCCCATCACCTCGTCGGCCGGCCAGCCGAAGAGCCGCTCGGCGCTCGCGTTCCATTCGCTGATGGTGCCGTGGTCGTCCGCGCTCACGATCGCGTCCAACGAAACGTCGAAGATTGCCTTCAGGTGGGCGGCGGTTTCGCGCCGCTGGACGGCGAGCTCGGTCTGCGCCTCCTCCCGGCGCCGGGCGACGGCGAGATAGCGGGCCAGTGCGGCCGTCGCCAGCAGCCCGCCGATCAGAACGAGCCAGCCGTTGGAGCCGGCGGGCGGCCGGAACGCGGGGGTCGCCCGCACCACTACGGTCCACGCGCGGTCGCCGACGCGGAGCGGCGAGCGCCGCTCGTAGCCCGCCGCCGCGGCCGGGCTCGGGTCCTCACCGCCCTGTCCCCACAAGCTGCGGCCGGTCGCGTCGTCGCGGAGCTCGACCTCGACCGCCGCGGGGGCCAGCGTGCCCAATGCCTGGCGCAGCAGGACAGGCAGGTCGATCAGGCCGAGCGCGAAGCCGGTGCGCTCGCTCCCCGCCTCGGTGACCGTCGGCCGGAGCGCAAGCGGTACCAGCACCAGGAGGGTGGGGCCGGCGCCCGTGCGAGGGAGGATGCCGTCGGACAGGTCCGCAACGACCGCACCGGTGCGCAGGCTCCCCACGAGGCGCGCGCGCAGCTCGGGACGGGCGCCGAGGTCGACGCCCCGTAACGGCCGTGGCGGAATCGGGCCCACGATCGTAAGCGGAAAGTGCACTGCGCGAGGCTGGGCCGGCACGACCGCGTCGTCGGGACCGAGCTCGGTGAGGTCGAACGGCGAGCCGTCGACCGGGCGCGCGCGGAGCAGGAACGCGTCCCGATCATCCCCCGCGACCCGGGGGACCCAACCGAGCGCGAACAGGTCCGGCGCGCCCGACGCGAGCTCGGCCCCGAAGAGCCGGAACTCGGGTCGCAGGGTGCCATAATCCTCGTCCTCCAGAAACGGGTTGGTGGCGAGGTACGTGGCGGCCCCGCGCACCCGCACCACGGCCTCCTCCGTGCTCCGCACCACCGCCGCGGCGCGCCCGGCCGCGATCTCGTCGAAGGCCCGGATGCGGCGTCCGCGCGTCTCCGACCGGATCCATAGGAAGGCGGCGATCGTGATCGCGGTCCCGTCGAGGACCACCAGCGTCAGGCCGGGATCGAGGCGACCGACGACTCGGGGACGGGGGGGGCACGGAACGCGGCCGCTCCTCTCGTTTCAACGCCGGCGCGCGTCCAGCGCGGCGAGCACCGCGCCCAGCTCCACGCCGCTGCCCTTGATCGCAGCGAGAAGGTGATAGAGCAGATCGGCGGCCTCCTCGGGCACGCGCAGCTGGTCTGCGCGCGCGAGCGCGGCGACCAGCTCGGCGGTCTCCTCGCCGAGCTTCTTGAGGCGGAGGTTTTCGTCGCCGAGCAGTCGCGTCGTGTAGCTCCCCTCGGGCCGCGTGCGTGCGCGCTCCTCGATCACCGCCCACAGCCGGTCGATCGCGGCCCCCGCGCCCGCGGCGACGGTCGGGGCGGCGCCCTCGCCGAAGCAGCTCTCCTCCCCGGTATGGCAGGCCGGACCCGTCGGTTCGACGAGCGCGAGCACGGTGTCGCCGTCGCAGTCGGCGTGGAGCGAGCGCAGCTTCAGCACGTTGCCGCTGGTCTCGCCCTTTCTCCACAGCGCGCCCCGGCTGCGCGACCAGAAGTGCAGGTCGCAGCTGGCGAGCGTGCGCGCGAGCGCGTCGCGGTTGGCCCACGCGACCATCAGCACGCGCGTGCTGGCGGCGTCCTGCGCCACCACCGGCAGCAGTCCGCGCTCGTCGTAGCGAAGCGCGTCCAGGTCGGCGTCGGTCGCGAGGGTGCGGTCGGTCATGCGGCGTCCCCGTTGGCGCCGGGGGTCCGGCGCACGTCCACCCCCCAGCCGAGGAGCGCGCCCTTGAGCGCGCCCACCGTGGTGAGCCCGTCATGGAGGATGCCCGCGACCAGCGCCGCCGAGGCCCGTCCCTCCACGAACGCGTCGCGCAGATGGGCGGCCTCGCCGGCGCCGCCCGACGCCACCACGGGCACCGGCACGGTGTCCGCCACCGCGCGCGTCAGCGCCACGTCATAGCCGCCGCGCACGCCGTCGCGGTCGATGCTGGTGAGCAGCACCTCGCCGGCCCCGCGCCCCACCGCTTCCGCCGCCCAGTGCACCGCGTCCAGCCCGGTCGCGCTCTGGCCACCGTGCGTGAACGCGCGCCATCCGCCATCGGGGGAGCGCGCGGCGTCCACGCTGATGACGATGCACTGGCTGCCGAAGCGGTCCGCCCCCTCGGTCAGCAGGCCGGGCTCCATCACCGCGGCGGTATTCACGCTGATCTTGTCGGCGCCGGCCCGCAGGAGCGGCCCGATATCGGCCGCGGCCCGCACGCCGCCCCCCACCGTGAGCGGCACGAACAGCACCTCGGCGGTGCGTCGCACCAGGTCGAGCAGCGTGCCGCGTCCCTCGCGCGACGCCGAGATGTCGAGATAGACGATCTCGTCGGCGCCCTCGGCCTCGTAGCGCGCGGCCAGCTCGACGGGGTCGCCGACGTCGCGCAGCCCCTCGAAGCGGGTGCCCTTCACGACCCGCCCATCCTTCACGTCGAGGCAGACCACGACGCGGGGGTGCAGGCTCACCGGACGTCCCTCAAGCGCGCTCCATCTTGACCGCGCCCTTGGTGCTGAACACCGCGTCGTCGCCCTGCGCGAGCGCCTGGCGCAGCGCCAGCCCGGTCGCCTTCACGGCCGCCTCGACCACGTGGTGGCGGTCGCGCCCGCGCGCCACTTCGATGTGCAGGTTGGCCCCCAGATTCACCGCGAAGCTCTGCAGGAAATGCTCATACAGCGCCGAGGGTAGGGGACCCTCGTACCACGCGCGCCCGCCCACGTCCACGGCCGCGCGCACGAGCGCGTCGTCCATCGGGATGGTCGCCCACCCGAAACGCGCACACGTCTCCGGTACCTCGTCCTTGAGGGCGAGGCCCAGCGCGATCGCGACGTCCTCGATCAGGTGGTGGCGGAGGTCGCCGCTCGCCTGCACGCGTAGCTCGAGCCCCGAGTAGCGGCTCAGCGTGACGAGCATGTGATCGAGGAAGACGTCCCCGGTCGCGATCTCGGACGCCGCGCCTGCGCGCCGCACCTCGACGTCGATCTGGGTCTCGCGGGTCTCGCGCTTGAGTCGGCTCATCCCTCGCCCCCCCCATAAGTTCTTGCGACCGCCTCGGCGTCGAGGCGGCCGGTGTAGAGCGCCATGCCCAGCACCGCTCCCGCGGCGCCCGCGTCGCGGAGCGCGGCGAGATCGTCCATGCTCGTGATGCCGCCGCTCACCTGCACCGGGTGCGGGGACACCTTGATGAGCCTGCGCACGCCATCCAGATCGATCCCTTCCATGCGGCCCTCGCGGTCCACGTCGGTGCACAGCACCGCGGCCAGGGGGAGGTCGGCGAGGGTGGCGATGAACTCCTCCACCTCGAGCGCGGAAACCTCCGTCCATCCCTTGCGCAGCACCATCCCGTCGCTGACGTCGGCGGCAACCACGATGCGGTGGGGCCAGCGCGCGACCAGGCGGGCGAGCCATTCGGGATCGTCCACCGCGCGCGTGCCCACGACGATGCGTTGGGCGCCGGTGGCGAACAAGATGTCGGCGCGGTCGTCGGCGCGGACTCCGCCCCCCACCTGAGTGTCGGCAGGGGTGCCGGCGACCACCTCGCCAACCACGCTGTCGTTGGTGCCCGTCCCCAGGGCGGCGTCCAGGTCCACCACGTGGAGCTGCCGGAAGCCGATCTCCCACCAGCGCAGCGCCACCAAAGAGGGGTTGTCCAGGCTCACCTTCTCCTCGGAGGGACGGCCGCCGACGAGCTGGACGCACCGACCCTCACGCAGGTCGACCGCGGGTATGGCAATCATCGACTGGCCTCCTCGAGGAAGTTCGCCAGCAGCCGGAGCCCTGGCCCCGAGCTCTTCTCCGGGTGGAACTGGACGCCCCAGCTCCTCCCTCTGCGCACGGCGGCGGCGATGCGCTCGCCGGCGTACTCCGTCCAGCCGATCACCGCCTCCGCGTCGACCGGGTCGCAGCGATAGGAGTGCGCGTAGTAGCCGGCCATCGCGCGCGCCTCGCCCGCGAACAGCGGGTCGCCCGCGTCGACGACGTCGTTCCATCCCATGTGCGGCACCACCGGCGCGTCCAACAGCCGGACCCGCCCCGGGATGAAGCCGATCCCCTCGCCCTCGCCCTCGTCGCTGCCGTCGAAGAGGAGCTGCATCCCCAGGCAGATGCCCAGGCAGGGGAGCCCGGCTTCCAGCGCCTCGCGCAGGCGCGCCCGGTCGGGCGGAAGCGCTTCCACCCCGGCGCTGAACGCACCCACCCCGGGGAGCACGAGCGCGTCGGCCGCGAGCGCCCGGTCCCAATCCGCCGTCACGCTCACCCGGGCGCCCCCCCGCTCGAGCGCCTTGCCCAGAGAGTGCAGGTTTCCGGCTCCGTAGTCGAGCAGCGCGACTCTCCTGGGGCTCCCGCGCCCGGGCGCGCTCCCTCGGGCAGGGGCACTCGCCCCTCGGCCAGGAGGGCGTCGAGCGCGCGCAAGAAGCGCTCGAGCAGGGGCCACGGCGCCACCGTGACGCGGAGCCCGTCGCCCAGGTCCGGGCACGCGGGGAAGGGGCGCACCGCCACTCCGTGCGCGCGCAGCGCGTCGTTCCAGGCCAGCGCCGAGCCGGCGGGCACCGGGAAGAACAGGAAATTGGCCCACGACGGGAGCGGCGCGAGCCCACGGCCTTTCAGCTCCACGAAGAGCCGCTCCCGGTTGGCGACGCATTCCTCGGTGGTGCGCAGCGCCCACCCGTCCTGGTCGTCGAGCGCCGCGACCGCCGCGATCTCGGCGAGTCGGCTCACCTTGTAGGGGCCGCGCGACTTCTCGACCTCGCGCGCCACCATAGGCGAGCCCACCGCGAACCCGACGCGGAAGCCGGCGAGTCCGAACGCCTTGGACAGGGTACGCGTGACCAGCACGTTCGCGCGCGTGGGCGCTTCGGTGATGAAGCTCTCGCTCTCGGGCGCGAAGTCGGCGTACGCCTCGTCGAGCACGACGAGCGGCCCCTTGGCGCCCTCGGCGGCCCTGAGCAGCGTCTCCAGCCACGCCCGCGGCGCCACCGCCCCGGTCGGGTTGTTGGGCCGGCACACGTACGCGATCACCGGATCGCCCTCGAGCAGCGATGCCGGCGCCTCCAGCGCGCGCGACCACGGCACTTGGGTCGCGGTGCGCCCGCTCATGCGCGCGAACGTGTCCACCATCGAGAACGTCGGCCCCGCATAGCGGATGGTGCCGCCCTCGGGGGCGGCCGCGCGGAACGCCGAATCGAGCACGTCGTCCGACCCGCATCCGGTCGTGATCGCGTCGCGCGGCACGCCGTAGCGGCGGCGGATCGCCTCTTTGAGGTCGTTGGCGTACAGCGCCGGGTAGCGCGTCAGCGCGTCGTCGTCGGCGGCGTGCACGGCCGCGAGAGCGGCGGGGTGCGCGCCCCACCGGTTGGTGTTGTCCGACAGGTCCACTGCGACCGGCCGCCGGTCGGGCGCGTACAGGTCGAGCGATCGGTAGTCGGCCCGCGGGAAGCGGCTCATGGCCTGTCCTCGGTAGCGCGCAGGCGGGCCGCGGCCGCGTGCCCGGGCAGCCCCTCGGCCTCGGCCAGGCAGGCGGTGTCGGCGGCCAGAGCCCTCGCCGCCGCCGGCGTCACGTCCTGAAAGGTCCACGAGCGCAGGAAGTCCAGCGCCGACAGCCCCGAGAAGCTGCGCCCGGAGCCCGCGGTGGGAAGCACGTGGTTCGCCCCCGTCATGTAGTCGCCGAACGCGACCGCGCTGCCGGGGCCGATGAAGATCGTGCCCGCCGTGCGCACGCGCGTCGCGTCGGCCGCGGCGTCGCGCGTGAGCACGAGCAGGTGCTCGGGGGCGTACGCGTCCGTGAAGCGGAGCGCGTCGGCGACGGAATCGGCCACCAGCAGCGCGCCGCGCGTGGCGAGAGCGGCCGCCACCACCTCGCGGCGGGGCGCGGCCGCGATCCGTCTCCCCAGCGCGGCGGCGACCGCTTCCATCAGGGGGCCATGTGTAGTCACCAGCGCCACCGCGGCGTCCGGGTCGTGCTCGGCCTGCGCGACCAGCTCGGCGGCGATCAGGTCGGCGTCGGCGGTCTCGTCGGCGACCACGAGCAGCTCTGAGGGGCCGGCGGGCGAGTCGATGCGCACCTCGCCAGCGACCTGACGCTTGGCCTCGAGCACCCACCGGTTGCCCGGGCCGACGACCGCGTCGCAGCGCGGCACGGTGGCGGTGCCGAACGCCATCGCGCCCACCGCGCCGGCGCCGCCCAGCGCGAACACGCGCGTCGCGCCCGCGAGGGCGGCCGCCGCCAGCACGGCCGGGGGCGGCGTCCCTTCTGGTCCCGGCGGCGAGCACACCACGATCTCCTCGACGCCGGCCACGCGCGCGGGCACCACGCCCATGAGAACGCTGCTCGGGTAGGAGGCGCGCCCGCCGGGCGCGTATACGCCCACCGCGGTCAGCGGGCCGAAGCGGCGCCCCAGCCACACCCCTGGCTCCACCTCGACCGTGAGCTCGGCGGGGAGCTGCGCGCGGTGGAACGTCGCGATGTTCTTGGCGGCCCTCTCGAGCGCGGTGCGGACCGACTCGTCCAGCGCCACCAGCGCGTTCTCCCAACGCGCCCTCGGCACCTCGAGCGCGGTCAGCTCCACGCGGTCGAAGCGCTTCGCCATCTCCACCAGCGCCGCGTCGCCACGCGCGCGCACCTGCGCGAGCAGCCCGGCCACCTGCGCGCGCACCTCAGGCTCGTCCGCGGGGCGGCGGTCGAGGAGGAGGGAGCGCTCCGCGGGGGTGAGGTCGGCCAGCCGGCCGCGGACGGCGATCACGGCATCAGCCTCTCGATGCGGGTGACCAGAATCCCCTCGGCGCCGAGTCGCTTGAGCGCGGCGATGGTCTGGTAGACGCGGTCCTCGTCCACCACCGCGTGCGCCGCCACCCAGCGCCCGCCGTTCGACACCTCGATGATCGTCGGGCCGCTGATCCCGGGCAGGACGCGCTTCACCTCGTCGAGCCGGTCGCGCGGCACGTTCGCCATCAGGTAGCGTTTGCGCTCGGCGCGCAGCACCGACTCGAGCGCCGTGACCAGCTCCTCGAGCGTGGTGCGCAGGCCCGGGTCTCCCCAGGCCTTCTGGCTCACGATCAGGCGCGCGGTGGACTCGAGCACGGTCGCGACCTCGCGCAGGCCGTTCACGCGCAGCGTCGAGCCGGTGGACACCAGATCCACGATGATGTCCGCGACTCCCAGGTGCGGAGCGATCTCGCACGCCCCGGACACGCGCGCCAGCTCGATCGGGATCCCCGCCGCGCGGAAGAACGTCTCGGTGACGCGGGGGAAGGAGGTGGCCACCCGCGACCCCGCCGGCACCTCGGCGACGGCGTGGATGCCGCTCGTGTCCGGCACCGCGACCGCGAGCCGGCAGCGACCGAAGCCCAGGTCCAGCAGCGTCTGCACGTCGCGGCCGCTCTCGGCCACCAGGTCGGCGCCCGTCACGCCTACCTCGGCGGCGCCGTCGGCGACGAACTCCGCGATGTCGGCCGCGCGCACGAAGATGGCGCGGAAGTCCTGCCCCAGCCCCGCCACCAGGGCGCGCTCGGAGGTGAACTCCGCGCGCAGACCGGCGCGCTCGAACAGCGCCAGCGCCTTCTCCGACAATCGCCCCTTGTTGGGGAGCGCCACCGTGATCACACCGACCTCCTTCATTGGAACGGAAACCATGCACCAAAAAAACCGCGGCCCGCCGTTTCCGACGGGCCGCGGTTCTTCGAAGCCTTGCGCTACCGCTGGGTCAGGCGCACGCCTCGATCACCACGGACCCCGTCGGGGCGTCGTGATGATGATGGTGGTGCCGGGCGGCCAGGGAGGGCGTCATGGTCGGGAAGGTAGTCGCGCGGGGGGGGAAATCAAGGCTCGCCTTCAGACGGCGGTTCGCGCGACTGGGCTGTACCCGGTTCCGTGGACACGGGCCTAAGCTACTTTCGCTTCTCGCTCAAAGTCGACGGGACTCAAGTTGCCTAGGGTGGAGTGCCGCCTGATCGGGTTGTAGAAGCGTTCGATATAATCGAAGATATCCGTGCGCGCTGCGTCTCGCGTC
>CAXNGW010000047.1:0-10553 GCA_964201975.1 Longimicrobiales bacterium
TCGCAGCGTGGTGTCGGTGCCGCTCCCGCTCGACGTGGGCGCCACCGTGCTGGCCGTGCTGACCGCAAAGAGCTACGTCTACGAAAGCGACTTCAAGCTGCTCGTGCCGGGCGAGGAGGCGGACAACGCGTCGGTGCTCTATCTCGACCTGGCGCGGCCGCTGGCACCGGCGCTGGATGGGTCGCTGCGACTGGGGTGGACGCGCGCCGAGGCCGGCGTGGGCGACGCCTACTTCCAGCGCTTCGGGCTGTCGCTGCTGCTGCGCTACCGCCCCGGACCCTTCTAGGTGGTCGGCGGTGGCGCCCCCCCGCGCGGCCGGGGAGCGGTGAGCCTTACGCCCCACGCGAGCCAGCGCCCGTGGTGGGAAAGGCTGACGTCGGCCGGCGCCGGTGCGCCGTCGAGCAAGACGTGAGGTGGGATGCGGCCCCTGGGGCCCTCGTTGCACACGACCTCGATCCGCAGTTCGTCGACGGCGAGAGCCTGCGCCAGCGTCGCGCGGGCGGCGAGGCGAACCAGCGCCGAGCCGCGCGAATGAACGGGGCGCCGTTCCCGGTCGGTGAGGCGCGCGAGCAGGATATCGAGCGGTGCGCCGGGATTCGGGTCGAGGTCGCCCGCGGCGCCCCACCCCCACTCGACCGGCTCCTCGGCTGCGATGCCGTCCCACCCGAGCGCGGCGACGCGACCGGGCTCCTCGTGCCAATGGATGCGCACGCTCAAGTCCTCCCACGCCACGCTGCCGAAGCCGTCCCCGGACTCGAGCGCGGTCACCTGGAACGCCGCGTGAACGAACGGGGGCGGCGCGCCCCGGAGCTTGGATGCCACTTTGAACGCCGCCTCCTTGGCCGCCCACAGCCGCCACAAGGCGACGACCGGGTCAGCCGCCGCGGCCAGGGTCTCGCGCTCGGTTTCGGCGAGTACGCGGCGCAGGAATCGCTCGTCGGCGTGCTTGCCCGCGCAGCGCGGGTCGGCCAGGTCCACCACATCGATGCCGACGAAGCGGCCGCCCGCGGCAGCACCCGTCGCGCTCACCGCAGCCACCGAGCCCGCCACAGCAGCAGATCGCCATCGAGCCCGCGCACGGGCGACCGGAATGGATCGGGTGCCAGGCCCTCCGCAGCGAGGATTGCGGCGACGCCGGGGTCGTGGCGAACCGCGTCCGACATCACGAAGTCGTTTCCCTCGGAGAGACCGGCGAGCCGCGCCGCGACGTTGACCGTCGAGCCGAAGTAGTCGAGCCGGTCGTTCAGAGTCACCGCGATGCACGGGCCCGCGTGCAGCCCTGCCTTGAGCACGAGGCAGGGCGTTCCCGCCACCCTCTCCGTATCCCGGTACATCGATGTCGAGTCCTTCAGGTCGGTGAATAGGACGGTGAGCGTGCCCACGCCGCCGGATCGTCCGGCGGCCAGCACCTCGCGGCTGAACAGGTCGCGGAACTCCTGCAGCACGAGGACCTCCGCGGCCGTGGCCGCGTCCTCGCCCCAGCCGGTGATGTCGATCAACAGGAGCCGCTCGACAGCGGTGCGGTTGCTGAACCGCATGCGAGCGCCCGGCCGCACGATGGGCGGCTCCAGGCGCAGCGCCCCCCCCGCATCGAGTGCGAGCCGCATCTCGCCCGTCCCCTCCTCTCGTACCTCGAACGTCGCGGAGCGGCGGCCGTCGAGCGTGCGCGCGCGATAACGTCCCGGAGCCAGCTGCGGCGCCAGAACCCGCTCCTCGTCCGGCGCGAGCAGCTGCTGTACGAGGACGTGCGGAGTCGTGCGCGGCCCCGCGACGCAGAACTCGTCCGCCCGCACGGCACGGATCCCGGCCGATGGCACGAACGTCAGCTCGACCGAGCGCTCCAGGTCCGCGTCGAAATCAACCATGCACGTGTCGCAGTGCACGTTCCCCGCGGGCAGCCCCTCCAGCGTATGCGCTTCCTCCTTGGCGCCGTGGCAGAGCGGGCAGATCACCTCCCAGCGCAGGTCGACCAGCCCCTCGCGGGCCGCGTGCAGCAGGAGCGTGAGCAGCGCCCGCCGGTCGGCCCCCCACTCGTCCGCCAGCGCGTACGGGCGGATGCGCGCCAGCTCGACCTCGTCGCTGCGCTCGATGTGCATCGCCAGCAGCGCGATCAATGACGGGTCGAGCCCGATCTCCTCCAGCCGCCGGGTGAGGGCCCGCAGGCGCGACGCTCCCACCGCGGACAGCCCGTCAGGGTCGAAGACCGGCAGGTCGGGCGCCACCCGCTGGCCCTGCCCCTCCTGGCCGAGCGCCGCCTCCTCCGCGTAGCGCCGGAACGCCCGCCCGAACGCGCGCCGGCTGATCACGCCGATCTGGAGGGGCACCGCGAACGCGCCCAGCATGCCGCGGGGCCACGCCTGCACGCGATAGGTGAGGACGGTGCGGTCCGGCGCCACCGCCTCTAGCTCCACCTCGACCCGCATTTCGCGGAGCGGACCGCGGCGATAGCGTCGCACCACGCCGAAACGGCTCGGCGCGACCCACTGGAACGGGCTCCCCTCCCACTCGACCGGGACGCCTGCCACGCGGATGCGCAGGTGGCGGTGCCCCGCGGGGAGCACCTCGTCGGGCCGGCGCGCGTCGCGCACGGGAGGTAGCCCGGTATCCCGGTTGAAGCGGTCGGTGTCGGACACCAGCGGCCACAGCCGGTCCCGGGACGCGGCCAGCTCCCACCGCCACTCGTAGCGGCGCATGCGGGTGAACGTCATGCCAGGAGCTTGGGAGAGGGCCCGCGCGGGGACAAGTGGCCGCGCACCCGCGGAACGGGGGCGCCCGCGCGGGGGTTGCAGCGCGCATGAACGCTGCCCTGGAGAGGAAGGTGGAGCGCTTCGCCGCGCTGCCGCGCGAGATGCGTCTGCAGGCGCTGCTTGCCCAGGCCAAGCGCTTCCCGGAGCTCCCCGCGGAGCTGGTCGAAGCCAGAGACCGTGGCCTCGGCCGCGTGGAGGAGTGTCAGACGCCGCTCTTCCTCTGGGTGGGCGTGGAGGACGGTCGCGTGCGCATCCACGCCGACGCGCCCCGCGAGGCGCCGACCGTGCGTGGCTTCGTCGGCTTCCTGGTCGAGGCGCTCGACGGCGCCGAGCCCTCCGCGGTCGCCGAGCTGCCCGAGGACGTGATGGAGCAGATGGGGCTGGCCGAGGTGCTCGGCGTGGTCCGCTCGCGCGGGCTCGGGGCGGTGATCCGCCGCATCCGCAGGGACGTGGCGCGCGCGGTCGAGGGGAAGAAGGTCTCCTAGCCCGTCCGCGTCACAGCACCCCGAGCGCGGTCCTCACCTCCGCGGGGATGCGCGTGGGGCGCCGGTCCTGCCCGATCCAGACCGCGCGCACGCGCGCGTCGGCGGACGTCACGTCGGGCGCGTTCGCCGGCGCCGCCACCTGGTGGAAGGCCATCGACGTCCGCCCGACCCCCTCCACCCACGTGCGTACGACGAGCTCGTCCCCCAGACGGGCTTCCTTCAGGTACTCCACCTCGAGCTTGACGACGTAGACGCCCCACCCGCGCGCCTGCATCTCCGGGATGGGGAAGCCCGCCTGCTCGAACGCGTCGAAGCGTGCTTGCTCGAACCAGTTGAGGAAAACCGCGTGGTTCATGTGCGCGAAGCTGTCCAGCTCGTAGCTGCGCACCCGGAATCTGCTCTCGAAGACGTGCGGGCGGTTGGTCATCGCCCCAAATTGGGATGTCGCCGTCCTCCCGGTCACCCCCTCTCACAGCGGACCCCCGTGCACACTCGCAAGCACAGCCGCGCCGCGCGCGCGGGGCTGATCGCGTGCGCATTGGCGCTGGCGGTCGCGGTGCCGGCCGCCGCGCAGCCCCGCCCCGCGCCCGACGGGGACGAGCCGCTGCTCGTGTTGGCGGCGGCGAGCCTGACGGACGTGCTCCCCGAAGTCGCCCGGCTGTGGGCGGCGAGCGGCGGTGCGGAGGTGCGCTTCAGCTTCGCCGCCACCTCCCGGCTGGCTCCCCTCGCGCTCGAGGGCAGCGCCGACCTGCTGATCTCCGCCGACCGCGAATGGATGGACTGGGTGGTCGAGCGCGGGGGGGCGGACGCGGCCGGGGTGGTCGCCCTGCTCGGCAACGTGCTCGTGGTCGTGGTGCCGGCGGACGCGACGACGACGCCCACAGGCCTGGCAGACCTGGCTCGCGTGGACCGTCTGGCGCTGGCCGGCGAGAGCGTCCCGGCCGGCCGCTACGCCCAGGCTGCGCTCGCGGCCGCGGGCGTGTGGGACGCGGTGGCGCCGCGCGTGGTGCGGGGCGAGAGCGTGCGCAGCGCGCTGCAGTGGGTCGCGCGCGGCGAGGCCGGCGCGGGGATCGTGTACCGGACCGACGTGGCCGTGCAGTCCGGCGTGCGCACGGCTTTCGAGATCCCGCCCGGATTGTCCCCGGACATCGTCTATCCGGCCGCCGTGCTCTCCGGCGCGCCGCACGCCGCGCGCGCGCGCGAGTTGTTGGCATTCCTCCAGTCCGCGCCCGCGCGCGCGCGCTTCGCGGCCGCCGGCTTCACCCTGCTGGGCACGCCGCTTTCCCAGGTCGCGCCTTCCGGGCCCGCCTCCCCGCCCGATCCCGGCTCCGCGCTCGTCCTCTCGCTCGTGGTGGCGCTCGCGGCGACCCTGCTCGGGCTTGCCCCCGCGCTCCTGCTCGGGCGGGTGCTGGCGCGCAGGGATTTCCCGGGGAAGACCCTGGTGACCACGCTGGTCTTGCTGCCCCTCGTGTTGCCGCCGGTGGTGACCGGATTCCTCCTGCTGTCGCTGCTGGGCAGCCGCGGCGCGCTCGGGCCGGCGCTCGCGGTCGCTGGGATCTCCGTGCCCTTCACCCTGCTGGCGCCAGTCATCGCGGCGGTGGTGGTTGGCTTCCCCTTGTACGTGCTGTCGGCGCGCGGGGCGTTCGAGGCGGTCGATCCGCGACTGGAAGAGGTGGCGTGGACGCTCGGCTCACGGCCGCGGGCGACCTTCGTGCGGATCGTGCTGCCGCTGGCCCTCCCCGGGATCGCCGCGGGGGCGGTGCTCGCCTTCGCGCGCGCGTTGGGGGAGTTCGGCGCCACCGTGGTGCTCGCCGGCAACATCGAGGGGCGCACCCGCACGATCCCGCTCGCCGTGTATGCGCTGCTCGAGTCGCCGAGCGGTGGCGGTGCCGCGTGGCTGCTCGCGGGGGCGAGCGTGCTCCTGTCGCTGCTCGCGCTGGCCGGCTACGAGATGCTGTCGCGCTGGCAGCGCGCGCGGCTCGAGGAGAGGCCCCGATGAGCGCCGCGCCGTTCGCGCTCGACGTCGACGTCTCGGTCGCGCTCGGCACGCTCGCTCTCCGCGTGCGCCTCGCCAGCGAATGCAGGACGGTGGCGGTCGTAGGGCCGTCCGGCGCGGGGAAGAGCACACTGCTACGCGTCCTCGCCGGAGTGGAGCGCCGCGCGACGGGACGGATCGCGGTCGCGGGGCGGAGCTGGCTCGACAGCGCGAGCGGCGCCTTCGTGGAGCCGTGGGACCGCCGGGTGGGGTGGGTGCCGCAGGACGACCTGCTTTTCCCGCATCTGAGCGTCCGCGAGAATCTGTGCTTCGGAGCCACCGATGCGGGCGAGGTGGAGTCCACCGCAGAGCTGCTCGCCGTCACTCCGCTGCTCGACCGGCGGCCGCGCCACCTGTCGGGCGGCGAGCGTCAGCGGGTCGCGCTCGGCCGGGCCCTGCTCACCCGTCCCGATCTGCTCCTCCTCGACGAGCCGTTCTCCGCGCTCGACCGGCCCTTGCGGATCGATCTGGTGGGCCGCGTCCGCGCGCACGCTTTGGAGAATGACATCATGCTGGTGCTGGTGAGCCACGACGAAGGAGACGCGGCGACGCTCGCGGAGGAGCGCTGGCTCCTGCTCGACGGCGAGCTGCGTCGGATTTAGCGGCTCGCCGCCGGCTCAGCCCTCACGGTCGAGGAGCTCCCGCACCCCGCGCGCGAGCACGTCCAGGCTGAACGGCTTTTCCACGAACGAGCAGGGGCGGCCCCGCACCCGGCCGTCCGGCACCGCCGATTCCGACGTGTAGGCGGACATGAAGAGCACGCGCACGCGGGCCCGCTCGGCCACCACGAGGTCCGCGAGCGCGACACCGTTCATGCCCGGGAGGACCACCTCCCCTTCATCCCGGACGAAGGCCATGGCCTCGTCGGACGTACGCGCGGTCGCGACCCGGTATCCGAGCCGCTCCAGGATGGCGCGGGCGGAGCTGTTCCACGACCGCTGGGAAATCCCGAACGTGGCCGATGACGCTACCGACCTGTCCTGGTACGTCGAGGCGCAGAGCGACCTGCTCGCCGGCCTGTGGGTGGCCGGCCGGCTCGGCGCGACGCGCTTCGGGGAGGTCGCGGCTGCATCCGGCCCCCCGGCGGCCTGGGACTACGACGTCTGGCGGACGCAACTCTCCGCAGGGTACCGCGTCGTGCGCAATGCCGAACTCAAGCTCGAGTGGATGCGCGACGACGCGGCCGGCCCCCTCGATCCGCGCGACGACCTGTTGTCGGCGCAGCTCTGGTGGGCCTGCTGATCGGACGCGTCCGTCGAGCGCGCCACGCGTGCCCGTGCGGACAGCGTAGTCGCTCAGGCGCCCCAGAACGACCGCCCCGAGGATGTCGCGCGGCGTGGGCTGCTCGAGCCGACGGTCATAGGGAACGCGCGAGCGGAGGATCACGTCACGCCAGCCCGCCTGCGTCCAACCCTTGCGACCCGAGGCGCGTTCCGCGCACGGCTCTTGCTCTTGTAGAGGTCGACTTGTTGACCTGTCAGACGGAGGAAGAAATGAGGATCGGCCAGATCGCCAAGATGGCTGCATACGCGAAGGCGCCTCGGGCGATGTTCGCGATGATGCACCCTTTGAAGGCCGCCAAGTACGGGGCCATCTATCTCGTGCTACGGAGGCTGATGGGCCGGAGCGCTTAGCCGGGGCGTTCGCTGGTCTGGTCCGAATCAGACCGCGGCTTGCTCGGGGACCCGTCCGAAGCGACGATCGCGGGCGTGGAACTCGGCGACTGCGTGCGCCAGATCGTCGGGACCGAAGTCTGGCCACATCTGCCCGCTGAAGAGCAGCTCCGCGTAGGCCGCCTCCCAGAGCAAGAAGTCGGACAGGCGCTGCTCGCCGCCGGTGCGGACCAGCAGGTCCAGGTCCCGCACGGCCTCTCCCGCGTGGACCGCCTCGCCGATCAGCTCGGCGAATCCGGCGCGGTCGAGCCGGGATCCGCCCGCTTCCGCGCAGGCGGCCGCGCGCCGTGCGGCTGTCACGATCGCCTCCCGAGCGGAATAATCGATCGCCAGCCGCAGATGGAGCACGCGCCCGTCGCGCGTCGCCCGCTCGGCGGCGTCCACGGCGGCGAGCAGCGGCGCCGGTAGACGGTCGCGGCGGCCGATCACGCTCAGGCGAACGCCCTGTGCGACGAGCGCGCTGACCTCGCCGCGCAAATGGCGGCGGAACAGCGCCAACAGCGCAGTGACCTCCATCGGGGGGCGGCGCCAGTTGTCGGACGAGAATGCGTACAACGTCAGCGCGTCGATGCCGAGGGCGGGCGCGGCCTCCACTACGCGGCGCACCACCCGCGTTCCTTCCCGGTGCCCGAACGTGCGGCGCCGTCCCCGCGCCTCGGCCCAGCGGCCGTTGCCGTCCATGATGATCCCGACGTGGAGCCCCGGACGATGGAGAGTGCTCTGCCTCATGGAGTTCGGTCTCGAAAAAAAAGGTGGCGGGTCCGGCGCGCTCAGCTGCGCGTGGCGCGGATGATCGCTTCCATGTGGTCGAGGTACGCCTGTAGCTCGCGCCGGCCCAGCGGCGTCAGGGCGTACTCTGTCTTCGGCATGCGTCCCTCGAAGGACTTCTTACAGGCGATGTAGCCGGCCTCCTCGAGCTTGCGCGCGTGCGCGCTCAAATTCCCATCGGTCGTGTCGAGCAGGCCTCTGAGGTCGGTGAAGGTGACCGAGCCGTTCACCGCCAACGCGCTGACGATGCCCAGCCGCACCCGTTCGTGGATCATCTGGTCCAGGTGGAGCGGGCCGGCGTCCGCGGTGCCCGTCAGGGTCGCGAGCTCGTGCTCCTTCGGCGCCCGCTTCCGGGCCGCTCCGCGCTCAGCCACCGTGCCTCCTCGCGATCAGGAATCCGAACACCAGGTGGAGTCCGCCGAACCCGGCCGCCATGAACGCGTCGCCCCACGCGGGCGGAGCGAGCAGGGCGGCCACCCCGAGCAGGATGAAACCGATGCCGGTGAGAGGAATGATGCGCACCGAGTGCGCTCCCCCCGTGACCACCGCGGTTCCGTAGAGCATGAGCCAGACGCCCGGGAGGAGCGCAGCTTCGCCGTGTAGGAAGAGCACCACAGTGAGGACCCCACCGACCAGGATCGGAGGCGCGAAGCTCGACGCGAACTTGCGACCTGGACCGGACACGAGCGGCATGCCCGCGGCGCGCGCCTTGAGCGCCATTCCGGCCACCGCGACCAGGAAAGAAAGCCCGGCCGCGACGATCCAGGTCACGACCCAGGCCATGGGGGCCGTCTGACCGCGCGCGATCCACGCCGCGCCCACCGCCACCGCGCCCATCGCCACCCCGGCCCATCCCGAGACCGCCGTGAACGAGGCGGACCGCTCCATCGTCTCGCGGATGAATCGCAGGTTGTCCATCGCCCGGTCATGCAGGGCGACCGGCTCGGGGGTGGAGCGCGCGCGGCGGGCGGGGATCATGCCGCAAGCTAGGGCGGGCCTCCAGCCGTCGTCAAGTACTCTGCCGCACAGAGTCAAATCGCTATCAGGGAACGACGACGTCCAGGGCGCCCGCCAGCACCTCGACCTCGACGAGGTGGCCCGCCACGCCGTACACGTCACCGTCAACCTCGAAGCGGGGGGGCGGGGCTGCATCGGGAAACCGCACCGCAAAGCGCCGATCCGACAGGATCTCGACCTCGGGTGCTCCCACGTGACGGCCGCGCTCGGCGCGGTTGAACAGCGCCGCCCGCCGAAACGGGCCCGCGTCCTTGATCACACAGGCATGGAGCAGGCCGTCGTCCACAGTGGCGGCGGGCGCGATCGGGAAGCCGCCGCCAAAGTAGCGCCCGTTCGAAATCGTGATGATGAGCCGCCGTCCAGGCCGGGAGCCGTGGGAGGGGCTCTCGACCGTCACATCGATGCCCGGATAGCGAAAGAGCTGTTGGAGCGCCGTCGCCTTGTAGAGGACCGCCCCTTTGAGAAAGCGCGCGCCCGCGGCCGCGTCGATCACGGCAATGTCGAAGCCGAAGCCGACCAAATTAAGGAAATGCCGCACCCGGTACGCCTTGGAGCGGTGGCGATCTCCGTCCGGAGCCGAAGGCGTCACCACTCGGCCCACGTCCACGCGGCGGGTGCGACCGGCGGCCAGGGCGCGCACCGCGTCCTCCGGGCTCTCGTAGCCCAGCCCGAGGTTCCGCCCGAAGTCGTTGCCCGTGCCCGAGGGCAGGAGCGCGAGGCGGGCCCCACCGGGCCAGCCCACCAACTGATCTGCGACCTGGCTCCAGGTGCCGTCGCCGCCCACCGCGACCACCGTCTCCGCGCCCGCCTCGAGAGCCGCTCGCGCAAGGCGCGCTTCGTCCCCGGACGCGGTGGTGAGTGAGTGCTCGAACGCGCCTACGTGGCGGCGCAGCAGATCGAGATAGGCGGGGATGCGATGTCCGCCCCGCCCCCGGCCGGAGGCCGGGTTAAAGATCACATGAACCCGGCCGGGGCCGGTGCTCAGATGCGCTCCATCTCCTCGAAGGTCTGCAGCCCGCCCTTGAGCCACTGTTCGCGGAAGGCGTAGCCGGACACGTCGGGGATGGTGAGGCCTTTGGTCATGTCGTGCTCGTGGAGGACAAGCGTGCCGCGCTCCTCCTCGTGCTCGGCGTGCGGCCCTTCCATGTAGATGTTGACCTTGAAGTGCTCGTCGGCGTCGATCATGAACGAGTTGTACAGGTCGCGCACCGGACTGAACTCGTGGCTGGTCACGGTCATGTCGAGCACCGGCTTGCCCGCGTCCGCGACCGCGACCTTCATGACGGACCCGGTCGGCTCCATCCGGATCTGCACGGCCTTCATATAGTGCGGCAGGTGCCAGCGCTCGATCGCGTGCTCGCGCGACGAGTCGGTCGTGGTGCCTACAATGAACGGGTAGAACGCCGCCTTCGGCAGCTGCTTCCCCGGTTCCACACGCGGTGGCACGATCACGGAGAGCACGATCTCGTAGTACTCGCCTACCATGCTCTCGGTGAAGTGGAACGCGGTTACCGAGAGGATGCTGCGTGTATGCTGCACCTCCATCGGCTGGAGGTGCGCCGGCAGCAGCTTACGCGCGTCGGTGGTGGGCATCTCGAAGAAGGCGCTCACCGCCTGGGAGAAGCCGTAGTAGGTGTACTCCATGTCAACAAATCACTCCGTATTCGCGCAGGACACCGGCGATGCGGTCGGCGCCCTGCTGCAGGTCCTCGTGGGTGTGGGCCGCCGAGATCGACATGCGGAAGCGGCTTTTGTGCTTGGGAACCGCGGGATACTTGACCGGGTTGATGAAAATGCCCGCGCGCAGCAGCGCCTCGCCCATCTGGAA
>CAXNGW010000048.1:0-10523 GCA_964201975.1 Longimicrobiales bacterium
GCTCGAGGAGCGCGGCTTCGAGCGCGTGCCGCTGGTCGAGGAGGTCGGGCAGTTCGCGGTGCGCGGAGGGCTCCTGGACCTGTTCTCGTTCGGCTCCCCCGAGCCGATCCGCGTGGAGTTCTGGGGCGATCAAGTGTCGTCCATCCGCAGCTTCGACATCCTCGACCAGCGCTCCACGGGCGAAATCGGCGAAGCCCACATCCTGCCGGTCGACTTCCGCGCCCACACGGACGCCGCCGCAGCGCACCCGCCCGTGCTGCGGTCGCTGCTCGACCTGCTCCCGCGCGAGGCCATGCTGGTGCGGCTGGGCCCCGACGACTGGGGGACGACCCTTCGCCGCACGTGGGACCAGGTGGAGCGCTTCCACGCCGAGCTGGTCGAGCAGGGCCGCGCCGCGCCCCAGCCGGCCGACCTGTTCCTGTCGCCGACCGACGCTGAGCGCGCTCTCGCCGCGTTCCCGCTGCTCGTCCTGAACGAGGAGGAGGGCGGCGAGCTCTCCCTCGGATGCCAGCCGCCACCCGCGATCGAGCGCGACATGGACCGCCTCGAGGCATTCCTGCGGGAAGGCGCGGCCGCTGGGGCGCGGACCCTTTTGCTGTGCGACAACGAAGGACAGGCCCAGCGCCTCGAGGAGATCCTGGGCGGCCGCCGCGGCGTGCTCCCACCCGGTGCGCAGGTCATGGTCGGCTCGCTCGACGGCGGGTTCCTCCTGGACGCCTCCGACCCCCCGCTGCGCATCCTCAACGACCACGAGATCTTCCGCCGCTCGCGGCGCGTGCGGCGGGGACGGCGCTTTCGTGGCGCGGTGGCGCTCGAGAGCCTCGCCCAGCTCACTCCCGGAGCCTACGTCGTCCACCTCGACCACGGGGTTGGACGCTTCGTCGGGCTCCAGCGCGTCACCGTCGGCGGCGAAGAGATCGAGTCGCTCGCGATCGAGTATGCCGGTGGCGAGGTGCTCCGAGTGCCGGTGTATCGCCTGGACCTGATCGAGCGCTGGGTCGGGGAGACCGACGACGCCGAACCCCCCCAGGTGCACCGCATCGGCGGCAAGCAATGGAAGACGCTGCGCCGCAAGACCGAGGCGGCGATCGAGCAGATGACGGCGGAGCTGCTCCATCTGTACGCGCGCCGCGAGACCGCCCCGGGCTTCAGCTTCTCCCCCGACGGACGCTGGCAGAAGGAGATGGAATCCTCGTTCCTGTACGAGGACACGCCGGATCAGCGGCGCGCCACCGAGGACGTCAAGCGCGACATGGAATCGGCGCGGCCGATGGACCGCCTCATCTGCGGCGACGTCGGCTACGGCAAGACCGAGATCGCGGTGCGGGCGGCGTTCAAGGCGGTCCAGGACGGCAAGCAGGTCGCCGTGCTCGCCCCCACCACGATTCTGGTCGAACAGCACCGCCACACCTTCGAGGAGCGGCTGGCCGACTACCCGGTCAAGGTCGCGGCGCTGTCCCGCTTCCGCGGCGCCAAGGAGACGAAGGCGATCCTGGAGCGCCTCCAGGCCGGGGACGTGGACATCATCATCGGCACGCACCGGCTGCTGTCGAGCGACATCGTCTTCAAGGATCTCGGCCTGCTCGTGGTGGACGAGGAGCAGCGCTTCGGCGTGAAGCACAAGGAGCGGCTCAAGGAGATGCGTGCGTCGGTGGACGTCCTCACCCTCACGGCCACGCCCATCCCACGCACGCTCTACCTCTCGCTCAGCCGGATCCGGGACCTGACGCTGATCCGCACGCCGCCCCGGGACCGCATGCCGATCCTCACCCACGTGACGCCGTGGGGCGACCATCTGGTGGAGGACGCGATGGCGCGGGAGTTGGACCGCGGCGGGCAAGTGTTCTTCCTGCACAATCGCGTCGAGACGATCGAGATGGCCGCCGACCGGGTGGCCAATCTCGCCCCGCAGGCCAAGGTAGAGGTGGCGCACGGGCAGATGACGCCGCACGACTTGGACGAGGTGATGACCGCGTTCGTGGAGGGCACCGTTGACGTTCTGGTCTGCTCGGCGATCATCGAAAACGGACTGGACGTGCCCAACGCCAACACCTTGATCGTGGACCACGCCGAGCGCTTCGGCCTGTCCCAGCTCTACCAAATCCGGGGGCGGGTCGGGCGCAGTGACCGCCGCGCCTACTGCTACCTCATCGTGCCGCCGAACCTGTCCGAGGACGCCGAGCGTCGGCTCAAGGTGCTCGAGCACTATACCGAGCTGGGCAGCGGCTATTCGGTCGCCCTCAAGGACCTCGAGCTGCGGGGCGCGGGCAACCTCCTGGGCGCGAACCAGTCTGGCTTCGCCCACGCCGTCGGACTGGACGTCTACCTGCGGCTCCTCGAGAAGACCGTGGAGAAGATGCGCGAGAAGGAGGGGGTCGTCGACCACCCCGACCCCGAGGTCGCGCTGGGCGGGTCGGCCTACCTTCCCGAGGGGTACATTTCCGATCCCGGCCAGAAGTTGCATCTTTACCGTCGCCTTTCCCGCATCGGCCAGCACGCCGAGGTGGAAGGGCTCAGGCAGGAGTTGGCGGATCGGTTCGGTCCCCTGCCCCCGGAAGTGGAGCGGCTTCTCGACCAGGCGACCCTTCGTCTCCTGGGACGCTCGCTGGGCATCGAGCGCATCACCGTCCGGGACCGGGCTGCACGGATCACCTTCAGGTCCGGGGTGGTCCCGCGCCTGGCCATCCTGGAGCCACCGCTCCGGGACCGGCAGGTGGAAGTGGAGGTGCGCCGCATGTCGCCCCTCGCGCTGGAGCTGCGCCAGGTTGGTCCGCTCCCGTTGACTGCGACACTGGTAAAGGCGCTCACCGCGCTGCTCGAGAGCAAAGCGGCCGCCTGACGGCCGGACCCGGTTGGGTCCGGGCCTTGGAAACCACGGGTGGTGACAGCGGTAGCGCCGCGCGCTCCCACCCCGAGATGGAGTCCTTCGTGATGAAGCGTCTGCTGTGGATGACCCTGCCCGTTCTCGCCCTCGCCGCCTGCGATCGGGGGGCCAGCGGCGACCGGCTCGCCCGCGCCGCCGGCCACGAGCTGACGGTAAGCGAAGCGGCCCTTCTGCTGGCACCCGAAGCGGGGCTGCCCAACCGCGCCGAAGTGGTGTCGGCGCTGGCCGATCTGTGGATCGACTACACGCTGCTTGCCGAGGCCGCGGCCGAGGACAGCACGCTCGCCAACGTCGATCTGCAGCCCTTGATCGCGCAGGGCGAGGAGGTCGAGATGATCAGCGCTCTGCGCGACTCGGCCGTGCCGCTCGACACCGTGATCGCCGACGACGAGCTGCGCTCCCGCTTCGCACAGGAAGCGCCCGGAGCGCGCGTGCGCGCGCGCCACATCCTCCTCTCCCCGCCGGAGCAGGCGACGCCGGCTCAGCGCGACAGCGTAACCGCGCTCGCCACCGACCTCCTGCGCCGGATCAAGGCGGGGGAGAGCTTCGACGCGCTGGCACGGCAGTACAGCCAGGATCCCGCCAGCGCGGCGCAGGGCGGCGACCTCGGCTTCTTCGAGCGCGGCGCCATGGTGGCGTCGTTCGATTCGGCCGCGTTCTCGATGGCGCCCGGTCAGATCTCCGATCTGGTGGCCACGCCGTACGGCGTCCACATCATCCGGGTGGAGGAGAAGGAGACGCCCGGCTTTGAAGAGCTGGGTCCGCAGTTCCGCCAGCGGCTCCAGTCCGAAAAGGTGGTGAAGGCCGAATCCACCTTCGTCGCCGGAATCGAGCAGAAGGCCAAACTCGAGGTGGCCGAGGGCGCGGCCGGAGTGACGCGCGAGATCGCCAAGAACCCGCTCGCACGGATGGGCGGGCGGGCGACCCGGCGCGCGCTGGTGGAGTACGAGGGCGGCGAGCTCACCGTGGGCGAGCTGCGCATGTTCCTGCAGACGCGCGAGCCCGGCTATCGGGAGCAGGTGGGTCAGGCGACCGATGAGCAGATCGTGGACAACCTGCTCAAGGCGCTCACCCAGCGAGAGCTGCTCATCGCGGAGGCCCGCCGGGTGGGGATCCAGCCCAACCAGGCGCGTCAGGACTCGATGATGACGATGGCCCGCACCAGCTTCACGGAGGCGGCGCGCCAGCTCGGCCTGATCTCGATCCAGAGGCAGGAGGGCGAGTCGCAGGAGGCGGCGATCGACCGGACCGTCACCACGCTGATCCAGTCTATCCTGAGGGGCGAGCGCGACGTGATCCCGCTCGGGGGCGTGTCGTACACGCTGCGCCAGCAGTACCCGACCGAGGTCGTCGTGGAGGCCGTCGAGAAGGTCGTGACGCAGGTGGAAACCGCGCGCGGACCAGCCGGCGCGACCCGGCCGTCCCCCCTCCTGGAGCCGGGGGCGATACCCGGGACGGAGCCGGGTGCGGCGCCTCCCTCCCCGGGCGGCTGATACGCGGTCCGGGTGGCGGAACCCGCCTCCCCCAGACCGGTTAGAACGCAGAGGGCCGGGGAGCCCGCACGCCTCGTAGGGCGGCGATCGCTCCCCGGCCCCCGCTCTCGAGCACCCCGAACCGATACGTACCCGCGCGACCGAGCCATCATGCGACGTCTTCCGCTCCTCCTCTCCGCGGCCCTTTCCCTCACCGCGCTGGGCGCCGCGCGCGCGGCCGCCCAGGAAACACCGGGGGCCGTCGCGGGCCCGATCGTCGAGCGGATCGTCGCCGTGGTGGGCGATTCCACGATCACGCTCACTGAGCTGTCGGAGTACCTGCTCGTCATGACGCAGGGAGAGATGCCCACCGATCCGGCTCAGGTGGCGAGCCTACGAGAGGAGGCGCTCAACGATCTGGTGGACCAGCTGCTCGTGATCCAGGCCGCGGCCCAGGATTCGACCCTGATCCCGGACGACGCCGAAATCGAGGGCCGCGTCGATCAACTCCTTACCGCGGCCACCGAGCGCTTCGGGAGCCCAGCGCAGTTCCAGCAGGCTCTCACGCAGGAAGGGCTGACCCAGGCGGAGTACCGCGACCAGCTGGCGCAGCGCATCCGGCGCGAGCAGATCTCGCAGCTCTTCTTCCGGGCCCGGCTGCGCGATACGCCAGCGGCGCCGGTGACCGAGGCCGACATGCGGGCGCTGTACGAGGCGCGGCGCGCGGACCTCGCCCACCCCGAGCTGATCACAATCCGCCAGGCGGTGGTGACCCCCGCCGCGTCCGACTCGGCGTGGAATGCGGCGAAGGTCCAGATCGACAGCGTGCTGGCGCGGGCCCGCGCGGGCGAGGACTTCGCCGAGCTCGCCAAGCTGTACAGCGTGGACGGGTCGGCGGCGGGTGGAGGCGACCTCGGATGGTTCCGCCGCGGAGCGATGGTGCGCGAGTTCGAGGAGGTGGCGTTCCGGCTCCCGATCGGACGCATCAGCGACCCGGTGCGCACGCAGTTCGGTTGGCATGTCATCAAGGTGGAGCGCACCCGGCCCGGCGAGGTGAACGCACGTCACGTCCTGATCCGCCCCGAGGCGGGCGCGGACGCCGACACCCGCGCGCGCGCCACCGCCGACGAGATCGCGCGGCGCGCCCGCGCCGGCGAGCCCCTGGTGGGCCTCATCGTACAGTTCAAAGGCCAACTCGACGCGGCGATCCCGGACTCGGTGAGCCTGCCGCGCGAGAAGCTCACGGAGGCATTGCCCGAGTCGTATCACGCGCCGCTGGCGAACGCGTCCGCAGGGGACAAGGTGGGGCCGTTCGCCTTCCCCATCCGCGAGCAGACGGCGTGGGTGGTGGTCGAGGTCACCGACGTGAAGCCCGCTGGCGACTACACGTTCGAGGAAGTCAGGGCGCAGATCGAGGAGCAGCTCACCGAGCAGAAGCGGATCGAGCGCCTGCTTGAGGAGCTGCGCCGGCGCACGTACATCGACCTGCGGCTCTAGCACGTGACCGCGGTCGCGATCACCCTCGGCGATCCCCGGGGGATCGGACCCGAGGTCACCGCGGCGGCGGTGCGCCGCTTCCGCGCCGAGCGCCCCGAGATCTCCCTCCGGCTGCTCGGCCCCCGCCAGCTCGACCCAGGCTTGGGCGACTACCTGGACGTCGGCGATTGGGACGGCACCGAGGCGGGGGCGGGCCGGGTCGTGGGGGCGGCCATCCGCAAGGCCGTCGAGCTGGCGCTCGCGGGCGAGGCGCGCGCGATCGTGACCGCGCCCATCCACAAGCCCGCGCTGGCGCGCGCCGGCCTCACCGCGACCGGCCACACCGAGATGCTCCAGGAGCTGACCGGCGTGCCTGCGGTCGGGATGCTGATGGCGGCGGAGACGACCGAGCTGGGACCGCCGCTGCGCGTGCTGCTGGCGACCACCCACCATGCGCTGCGCGACATCCCGGACCTGGTGACCGCCGACCTGCTGGTCGAGCAGGCCACGCTCCTCCGCGACGGGTTGCGTGACGGCTGGCGCATGCCCGAGCCGCGCCTGGGCCTGTGCGCGCTCAACCCGCACGCCTCCGACGGCGGCCTCTTCGGTGACGAGGAGGAACGGGTGTACGGTCCGGCGCTGCGCCGCCTCGCCGCCGCGGGCGTGAGCGTTATCGGCCCCCTCCCCGCCGACACCGCGTTCCGCCGCGCCCTCGCCGGCGAGCTCGACGCGGTGGTGGCACCCTACCACGACGTGGGGATGGCGGCGTTCAAGACGGTCGCCTTCGGGGGCGGCGTCAACGTTACGCTGGGGCTCCCGTTCGTGCGCACGTCCCCCGACCACGGCACCGCGTTCGACATCGCGGGAACCGGGTGCGCGGACGCCTCCTCGATGCTGGAAGCGCTCCGCCTGGCCGTGCGCCTCGCCGAAAATCGCTTTGACACCCCCGTGCCCGCGCGGTAGTTTTTCGTAGTTTGTTCGGTCTGCCTCGCCCTCCCCCGGACCTTGATCCAGCTCACCGGCGTCTCGAAGGAGTATCCGAAGCGGGGGCACGCCCTTAGCGACGTGAGCTTCAGCGTCGGCAAGGGCGAGTTCGTCTTCCTCACCGGCCATTCCGGCTCGGGCAAGTCCACCACCCTCAAGCTGATCCACATGGCCGAGCGGCCCACCGCCGGCGAGGTGGTCGTGTGCGGCCACTCCTCGGCCCGCACCAGCGAGCGCGACGTGTGGAAGCTGCGCCGCAAGGTCGGATACGTCTTTCAGGAGTTCCGGCTACTGCCGGGAAGGAGCGCGCTCGAGAACGTGGCGTTTGCTCTGGAAGTGACCGGCACCCGCGCCAGCGCGGTCGCGCCCAAGGCACAGCGGCTGCTCGCTCAGGTGGGTCTGTCCCCCAAGCTCGGCGCGCTAGTACACGAGCTATCCGGCGGCGAGCAGCAGCGCGTGGCGATCGCACGCGCCCTGGCCAACCAGCCGTTCGTGTTGCTCGCCGACGAGCCCACCGGGAACCTAGACGAGCGCGCCACCCGCGGCGTGATGGAGCTGTTCTGGGACATCAACGCCCAGGGGATGGCGGTGGTGATGGCGACCCATGACCTGGAGCTGGTGCGCGCCTACCCGCAGGTTCGCGTGCTCGAAATAGACCAGGGCCGACTGGTCTACGACTCCGCCTCCCACCAGCCGGCGTCCGCATGAGCCACGCGCTGCGCGAGGCGGTCGCCGCCTTCCGGAGGACGCCGGTCCTGACCGGGCTATCCGCGGTCATGGTGGGGCTGGCGCTGTTCGTGGTCGCGCTGTTCGCGCTGGCCGCCTTCAACCTCAGGATCGCGCTCCAGGCGGTGGAGGAGCGAGTCGAGGTGGTGGCGTACCTGCACGAGGGGACGACGGCCGCGGAGATCGAGATCGCCAGCGCCGAGCTGTCCCGCTTGCCGGAGGTGCTGGAGGTGAACCCGGTCACCAAGGAGGAGGCGCTCGAGCGCGCCCGCCGGGACCTTCCTGAGTTCGGCGAGCTGTTCGGCGCGACCGAGGTGAACCCGCTCCCCGCCTCCCTCGAGGTGCGCCTGCGCGACGGCACCCGCACCGAGGTGGCCATCGCCGAGATCGCCGACCTCGCCGACGACTATCCGTTCGTGGAAGATGTCGCGTACGGCCGCGAGTGGGTGGACAAGCTGTTCGCGCTCCGCCGCATCGCCGGCGTCACCACCGCGGTGCTGGGGGGCGCCTTCGCCTGCGTCGCGGCGCTCATCATCGGCACCGCGCTCCGCATCGCGATCTTCGCGCGCAAGGACGAGATCTATATCATGCGCTTGGTGGGAGCGCGCAACGGCTTCATCCGCCGACCCTTTCTGATGGAGGGAGCGATCGCGGGGCTGCTGGGGGGAGCGCTTGCGCTCGCGGTGACCTGGGGCACCTATCGCGCCGTGGTCGAATTCTTGTTCCGGGTCACGTGGATGCCGTCCGCATGGGCGGCGGGGCTCGTCGGCGCGGGCGCTGCGTTCGGCATCCTGTCGAGCTGGGTGGCGGTGCGCCGCCACCTGCGCGAGGTGTGACGGCGTGCGCTGCCCCTTCGCCGCGCTCGCGGGGCTGATCCTCAGCCTCAGCGCGGGCGGTTCGCTCCCTGCGGCCGCATGGGCCCAGCAGCCGAACCTCAAGCAGGAGATCCAGGAGAGCCAGCGCAGACTCGAGCAGATCCGCGAGGAGCGCGCGCGGCTGCAGGCGGAGATGGAGTCGGTCCGCTCGCGCGTCGAGGACCTCTCGGTCGAGCTCTCCAACGTAGAGCGCCGGCTGTCCGGCTCCCGCTCGGTGTTGGCGGAGGTCCAGTTCCAGTCGGACGCCACCGCCACGCGCATCGACGCCAACAACCGCGAGCTGGTGAAGGCACGCGAGCGCCTGAGTGAAGGCTCCGCGACCCTGCAGCGCCGGTTGCGCGACATCTATAAGCTGGGCACCCTGCACACCACGCGCGTGCTGCTCGGCGCCGACTCGTTCACCGACCTCCTCAACCGTTACCGCTACCTGCGCATGATCACCGCGTACGATCGCTCGCTGGTGACGCGGGTCGGGGAGATGGAGACGGAGCTGGTGACGCGCGACCGGTCGCTACAGATGGACTTCACCGAGCTGGGGCGGCTGCGTCAGACCCGCCTGGGAGAAGTCGCCGAGCTGCGCTCGTTGGAGGACGAGCACCATCGCACCCTCGAGCAATTCCAGACGCGCGAGCGGCAGACGCTGTCGCGCCTGCAGCGGCTCGAAGCGGATGAGACCCGCATGAAGGGGCTCATCGACGCCCTCGAGCGGCGGCGCATCGAGGTCGCGCGCCGGGGAACCGCGGCGGCCGTACCCCCGCCGACCCCCACCATGGCGGCCGCCGACGCGGGCTCCCTGGACTGGCCGGTGGAGGGCCCCGTGGTCTACCGCTTCGGCCGCGAGGTGCGCCCCAACGGCACCGTGCTGCGCTGGAATGGAATCGGGATCGGGGCGCGGACCGGCACACCGGTGCGCGCGGTCAAGGCCGGCATCGTGGTGCTGGCCGGACCCTTCGAGGGCTATGGGCCGACCGTCGTGCTTAGCCACGGCGACGGCTTCTACACGCTCTACCTCTACCTGGAGGAGATCGGGGTCGTCGAGGGCCGCCGCGTCGATATCGGACAGGTGGTCGGAACGGTGGGCGGGGGCGGGACCCCCGAGGGCCCGCACATCGAGTTCCAGGTGCGCGCGCCCCAGGGTGCAGGCTCGCCGCAGGCGCGGGACCCGCTCCAGTGGCTGCGCCCGCGCGAGCCGGGACGGTGAGCCTGCACTCGCTGTGGGGGCACGAGGAGGAACGGCGCGTGCTCGCGCGCGCGATCCGACGGGGCACTCTCCCGGCCTCGCTCCTCCTGCACGGGGCGCGTGGGGTGGGAAAGCAGCGGCTCGCGCTGTGGACCGCGCAGCTCGTCCTGTGCGAGGCGACGGGCGAGGAGCCGTGCGGACGGTGCCATTCGTGTCGGCTCGCGCTCTCGCTGCAGCACCCCGACGTCCACTGGCACTTCCCGCTGGAGCGTCCCAAGGGCGTGACCGGCGATCGGCTGGGGGACGCGCTCGAGCAGGCACGCGGCGAAAGGCTCGCGGCAAAGCGCGCCGGACCGGTCCGCTACGAAGCGCTCGACGAGCCCGCCGGCATCTATCTGGCTGCGGTGCAGTCGCTCCGGAAGCGGGCCCACACGCGCCCCTCGATGGGCAACGAGCAGGTGTTCATCGTCGGCGACGCCGATGCGATGGTCACCCAGGAGGCGAGCCCGGAGGCGGCCAACGCTCTGCTCAAGCTGCTCGAGGAGCCGCCCGGCGGGAGCCGCTTCATCCTCACCTCGAGCGAGCCCGGCCGGCTGCTCCCGACCGTGCGCTCCCGCACCGTTCCGCTCCACGTGGGTGCGCTGCCCACCGAACTGGTGTGCCGCTTCCTCGAAGAGGTCGCGGGCTTCGAGCAGGCGGCCGCCGCGCGCGCGGCGCGCCTCGGTGGGGGCTCGATCGGGCGGGCGCTCGGCTTCCTCCCGGACGGGGACGGGACCGTGCACCTCGAGAAGCACCGCAGCCGCGCGCGCGAGGTGCTGCGCGCCGCCTTGTCCGGGAAGCGCCAGGAGGCATTCCAGCTTGCGCTGTCCTTCCCGCCGACCGGCGCCCGCGGCTTCGTCGAGCTGATGGACTTCCTGGACGAGGCC
>CAXNGW010000049.1:0-10320 GCA_964201975.1 Longimicrobiales bacterium
CAGCTACCTCGAACAGCTAGGCGTCACCTACCCGACAGTCCGCTCCGCCCGCCCTCAACAGGAGGGCGGCGGCGCGCGCTGACGGGGCCGAATCCTGATATCTTCGCACGCGGGAGCCGGTGATCGGCCGGCGGCCGAAGGCGTCACTCCTCCCGGAAAGGACCATGTTCCGCGTCTCGACCTACGTCTCCCGGAGTGCCATCCACGGCTTTGGCGTCTTCGCTGCCGAGCCCATCCCCAAGGACACCACCATCTGGGGGTTCGACGAGGGTGCCGACTGGGCGCTCTCGCCCGAGGAGATGGCCGCCTTCCCGGCCCGCTTCAGGGAACAGATGGAGGCGTGGACGTACCAGAGCGAGGACGGCTCCTACATCCTCTGCTCGGACAGCGCCAAGTTCATGAACCACTCCTTCGAGCCGAACTGCGACGATCGGGGCCGGGACACGGTCGCCGCGCGCGACATCGGGGCCGGTGAGGAGCTCACTTGCGACTACCGCAGCTTCGACATGAAGTCGAAGCAGGACGGGATGCCGGAGTACCAGCGCGCGACGTCCTGACAGCGGCCCGCTGCCCGGCGGGCGCCTCCACCGCGCGTACCGCCTGCTTTGACGGCCCCGCGCGTCCCCGGTAACCTCTTGGCTCGCTCGCACATTCCCGAGCCCCGGAGGTTCGCTATGGCGCAGTAGATGCTGTTCTCCTACACGACGGATACGTGGGCCGCGCTCGGAAGGAAGCCCACCGACCGCTCCAAGCCGTTGGCGGCCCTCGCGGCCAAGCTCGGCGCGAAGCTGGTCAGCATGCACTACACGATGGGCGAGTACGACGGCGTCGTGATCGTCGAGGCGCGCGACGACAAGACCGCGATGGCCGTGGTCATGGCCGCGGTGGCGCCCGGACACGTGCGGGCCACCAAGACCACGCGGCTGTATACGGTGAAGGAGACGATCGCGGCGCTGAAGAAGGCGGGCGGCGCCGAGTACGCGGCCCCCCGCGGCTGAAAGCCAGAAAGCGGACGGGGCGAGGCGTCTGGAGGTCTCCGGACCTCCGGGCGCTTTCTTTCCCCGCTACATTCGCCGACCATGTTCGAATTCAAGCTGGACGCGACGGAGGGAGCGGCCCGTACGGGCGTGTTCTCGACCCCCCATGGAGACATGGCGACCCCGTGCTTCATGCCGGTCGGGACGCAGGGAGCGGTGAAGGGCGTCGCACCGGAGGAGCTGGAGGCGCTCGGCTCCACCATGATCCTCGCCAACACCTATCACCTCTACCTGCGTCCGGGCGCCGAGCTCGTGCAAGAGCTGGGGGGGCTGCACGCGTTCATGCGCTGGGACCGCCCCATCCTGACCGACTCGGGCGGCTTCCAGGTGTTCAGCCTGGCCGCGAGCAACGAGGTGCGCGACGACGGCGTGGTCTTCCAGAGCCACATCGACGGGTCCCGCCACGTCTTCACGCCGGAATCGGTGATGGAAACCCAGCGCACGCTGGGCGCGGACGTGGTGATGGCGTTCGACCAGTGCCCGCCGGGAGGGTGCAGCCACGCCGACGCGCGCCTCGCCACCGAGCGCACGCGCGCCTGGCTGGAGCGCTGCCGGCGCCGCTTCCACGAGATCGAGCACCAGCGTGCGGTACCGCCGCAGACCCTCTTTCCGATCATCCAGGGCAACATCTACGACGATCTGCGGGTCGCGCAGGCGCGCGATTTCCGCGACTTGGGCGAGTGGGACGGGTGGGCCATCGGCGGGTTGTCGGTGGGCGAGGCCAAGCCCGACATGTGGCGCACGCTCGAGGTGCTCGAGGGCGAGATCCCGAAGGGCCGGCCGCGCTACCTGATGGGGGTCGGCTACCCGGACGACCTGCTCGAGGCGATCGCGCGCGGCTGCGACATGTTCGACTGCGTCGCGCCCACCCGCAACGCGCGCCACGGCACCGCGTGGACCTCCGAGGGGCAGGTGAACCTCAAGGCGTCGCGCTTCCGCGCCGACCGCCGGCCCGTGGACCCGGGCTGCGACTGCCCCGCGTGCGCGCGCTACGACCGCGCCTACCTGCGCCATCTGTTCATCGCGGGCGAGCTGCTCGCTCTGCGTTTGCTCTCGCTCCACAACCTGCGCTTCCTGCTGCGGCTGGCCGAGGAGGCGCGCCGCCAGGTAGCCGCCGGCACGTTCGCGAGCTGGAGCCGCGCGTGGCTGGAACGCTACCGCGGGACGCGGGTGTGATAGGGCCGGAATTCCACCCCCCACCCCCCACTCCCCCGGAGAGGCCGGTGACCTACGCGTCCCTCCTCGTCCTCATCGCTCCCCGCGAGGGCGGCAACGCCACCCTCGTGTTCGCGATCCAGATGGTCGCCATCTTCGCGATCTTCTACTTCCTCCTCATCCGGCCGCAGCGGGTGGAGCAGACCAAGCACCAGCAGATGGTGGCCGCGCTCAAGAAGGGGGACGAGGTGGTGACCGCGGGCGGGATCATCGGCACCGTCGTCCACGCGGAGTCGGACCGGGTCACGATCAAGACCGCGGAGACCACCCGCATCGTGGTGGAGAAGGGACGGATCACGAAGGTGGTCTCGGCCAAGGCCGAGGTCTCTTAGCAGGTCGGCTGCCATGGTCCGCGAGATCGTGATCATGGGGGATCCGGTGCTCCGGACTCCAGCTCGGGACGTCGCCGCGTTCGACGCCGAGCTGAAGAAGCTGATCGCGGACATGTTCGAGACCATGTACCACGCCGAGGGGATCGGGCTCGCCGCCAACCAGATCGGCGTGCTCCACCGCGTGCTGGTCGTGGACGTGCGCGACGAAAAGGATCCGGAGGCCGGCCGCATGGCGCTGATCAATCCGCGCGTGGTGCGCGCGACCGAGCTGCGCGACAAGGAGGTGGAGGGCTGCCTCAGCATCCCCGGGCTCGAGGAGGTGGTCGAGCGACCGTGGGGGGTGTGGGTGGAGGGAGTGGACGTGGAGGGCAAGCCGGTCGCGGTGGAAGCAGAGGCGCTGCTGGCGCGAGCGCTCCAGCACGAGATCGACCACCTGGACGGCGTCCTCTTCCCGGACCGGGTCAGCCCGCTCAAGCGCCGCATGCTGATGAAGAAATGGCGGAAAAGCCGGACCGAGATCGCGGAGAAGGAGGGAGACACATGAGGGTGCTCTTCTGGGGCACGCCCGAGTTCGCGGTCCCCGCGCTGCGCGCGCTCGCCGAGGAGGGCCACGACGTGGTCGGGGTCGTTACCCAGCCCGACCGGCCCGCGGGACGCGGACGGCAGCTCCGGGGCTCGGCCGTGAAGCAGGTCGCGCTCGAGGAAGGGGGCTACCCTGTGCTCACCCCGGACCGGCCACGGGGCGAGGATTTCCTCGCCAGCCTGCGCGCGCTCGCCCCCGATCTATCGGTGGTGGTGGCGTACGGCCACATCCTCCCGAAGGACGTGCTCGATTTGCCCCCGCGCGGCTCCATCAACGTGCACGCCTCGCTCCTTCCCGGGCTGCGCGGCGCCGCGCCCATCAACTGGGCGATCGCGCGCGGCCTGGAGGTGACCGGCGTCACGGTGATGCGGATGGTGGAGGGGATGGACGCGGGCCCCATCCTCTTCCAGGCCGAGGAGCCGATCGGCCCCGACCAGACCGCGACCGAGCTGACCGCGCGCCTCTCCGAGATCGGCGCCGCGGCGCTGGTGGAGGCGCTCGCGCTGCTCCAGACCGGCGGCATCGAGGAGCGCGAGCAGGACGAGAGGCTCGCCACATACGCCCCCAAGGTGGACCGCGCCACCGCGCGCATCGACTGGGACCGTGGGTCGATCGAGATCGCCAACCACGTGCGGGGCATGGACGAGGTCCCGGGCGCGTGGACGCTGCTCGCCGGACAGCCGTTGAAGCTCTTTCGTCCCGAGCCGGAGCCGGGCGCCCGCCCCGCGGACCCGGGGGTCGTGGTCGCGGCCGAGGCAGCCGCCGGCCTCCGCGTGGCCACCGGCGATGGCGAGGTCGCCTTCGCCGAGGTGCAGCCCCCCGGTCGCCGCCGCATGCCGGTGCGCGACTGGATCGCGGGCCGCCAGGTGAGCGTGGGTGACCGCTTCGAGTAGGCCGGCCCCGCGCCTTCCCCAACTCCACGTGGTGACCGACGACGCCGTGCTCGCAGGCGCGGGGTTCGTCCGCGCGGCGCGCCGGGTGCTCGCTGCGGGCGGTGACCGCCTGGCGCTCCACCTGCGGGGGGAGGCCACGTCCGCGGCGCGGCTGGCCGTGCTCGCAGACGCCCTGCGCGGGTCCGCGCGGGCCGCGGGCGCCCTCCTGCTCGCGAACGACCGGGTGGACCTGGCGCTGGTTGCCGAGCTGGACGGCGTCCACCTCAAAGAACGCTCGCTCTCTCCCGCGGTCGCCCGCGGCCTGCTTCCCCAGGGCAGCCGCATCGGGGTGTCGGCGCACGAGCCGGAGGGCGCCGGCGCGGCCGCCGCGGACGCGGACTATCTTATGGTGGGCACGGTGTTTGCGACCCCGTCGCATCCGGACCGCGCTGGCTCGGGACCGGCGGGAGTGGCGCGCTTCCGGGCCGCGGTCGGCCTTCCCCTCATCGCGATCGGCGGCGTCACTCCAGAGCGGGTGCCCGAGCTCCTTGCCGTCGGCGCCTACGGCGTCGCGGTGCTGCGCGGGATCTGGAGCGCGCCCGACCCCGCCGCCGCGGTGGCGGGGTACCTGGAGGTTCTCTGATCCGCGTGCAGCTGAACGGCAAGGAGAGGGAGGTGGCCGCCGGGCTGACCGTGCGGGGGCTGCTCGAGGGGCTCGGCCTGGAGCCCGCGCTGGTGGTGGTGGAGCGCAACCGCGAGATCCTCTCCCGCGCCCGCTACGACGAGGTGACGGTGCAGGAGGGAGACCGGCTGGAGCTGGTGCATTTCGTGGGGGGCGGCGCCTAGCAACATCTTTGGAGAGACGATGGCGAAGACGACGAATCAGGGGCCCGAATCCGGCGCGGAGGTGACCGTCCCGGGCGGCGGCGTGGTGCGCGAGGATCCGCCGGTGGTGCCGCGCACGCACGGCAAGGGAGAAGTCGCCCACGAGACCACCCGCGTGCGCCTCGCAGGGCGCGGCGGCTGGGTCGATCCCGCGCTCGAGTCCCCGCCGCCGTCGCTCCAGGAAATGGAGGAGGAGCCGCTCGTGATCGCCGGGCAGGAGTTCCGCTCCCGGCTGATCGTCGGCACCGGCAAGTACTCCGACGAGGGCGTCATGGTGGAGGCGATCCGCGCGAGCGGCGCCGAGATGGTCACCGTGGCGGTGCGGCGGGTGGACCTGGACCGGCGCGAGGGGATCCTGCACGTCCTCGACCCGAAGGAATTCGCGCTGCTCGCCAACACGGCGGGCTGCTACACCGCCGAGGAGGCGATCCGCTACGCGCACATGGCGCGCGCCGCCGGCTTCAACGAGTGGCTCAAGCTCGAGGTGATCGGCGATCAGGAGACCCTCCTCCCCGACACGCAGGCCACGCTCGAGGCGGCCAAGGTGCTGGTCGCCGAGGGATTCAAGGTGATGGCGTACACGAACGACGACCTGATCATGGCGCTCCGCCTCGAGGAGGCTGGGTGCGTGGCCGTGATGCCTCTGGCCAGCCCGATCGGCAGCGGGCTCGGCGTCGTGAACCCGTACTTCATCCGCGAGATCAAGCGCCGTCTCAAGGTGCCCGTGATCGTGGACGCGGGAGTGGGAACGGCGTCGGACGCGTGCGTGACGATGGAGCAGGGGGTGGACGGCGTCCTCATGAACACCGCGCTCGCCGCCGCGGACGATCCGGTCGCGATGGCGCGCGCGATGCGCTACGCGGTGCGCGCCGGCCGGCTCGCGTTCCGGGCCGGGCGCATGCCCGCGCGCGAGATCGCGGTGCCGTCCTCGCCCACCCGCGGGATGCTGGACTGACCCCCACCGTCACCCCCGGGCGCCGTGCCGCGCTGGCCGCGCTCCGGGCCAGCGGCCGGGGGCGTCGGCTCGACCTCGCGTTGACTCAGGCGGTGCAACGCTTGGACGACCGCGAGCGCCGCTTCGCCCACGAGCTCGTGTACGGGACCGTGCGGCTGCGCGGCCGCCTCGACCACCTGCTGGCGGCCCGCCTCGAGCGCCCGCTCGACGCGCTCGATGTCCCCGTCCTGGATGTGCTCCGGTTGGGCGCGTATCAGATCCTGTACATGGAGGTGCCGGACTACGCGGCGGTGTCGCAGGCCGTCGAGCTGGCGCCGCGACGCGGGGCGGGCCTCGTCAACGCCGTTCTGCGCGCGGTGGGTCGGGCGGGGGCGGAGCCGTCGAGCTTCCCCGAGCCTGAGAGCGACCCGGCAGCCTGGCTGGCGACCTGGGGATCGCACCCGCGCTGGCTCATCGACCGCTGGCTCGCGCGCTGGTCCGTCGACGAGGTGCGCGACCTGGTCCGGCGCGACAACGAGGTGCCGCCGCTCACGCTGCTCCCCCTCCGCGACGACCCCGCCCAGGCGGTCGCGCGGCTGGAGGCGGCGGGGCTGTCCGCGCGGCCGGTCGCGGCCTGGAGCCGCTGCGTCGAGCTCGCCGCCGGCACCGACCCGGTGCGCGCGCTGGCCGCGTTGCCCGCCGTCGTCCAGGATCCCGGCGCTGCGCTGGTGGTCGAGTACGCCGCGCCCTCCGGCAAGGGATGGGCGGCGGACCTGTGCGCGGCCCCCGGGGGCAAGGCGCTCGCGCTCGCCGCGCGCGGGCACCGCGTGCTCGCCGCCGACCGCTCCGAGGCGCGCGTGCGTCTACTCGCCGAGAACGTCGCGCGTACACAGCTCGCGGTGCGGACGGTGGTGGCGCGCGCGGAGCGGCCGCCGCTCACGGGCGCCCCGCTCGTGCTGCTGGACGTGCCCTGCACCGGCACCGGCACGCTGCGGCGCCACCCCGACGCGCGCTGGCGGCTCGGGCCCGGCGACCCGGCTGTCCTCGCCACGGCGCAGGATGCGATCCTCGACGGGGGTGCCACGGCGGTGCCGTCGGGCGGGCTCCTGGTGTATAGCACCTGCACCCTCGAGCCCGAGGAGAACGAGGAGCGCGTGGACGCGTTCCTCGGGCGCCACCCCGACTTCCGCCTGGAACCCTCCGACACTGTGGACAAGGTCCATCTGGACGCTCGCGGGTGCCTCGCCGTCCTCCCGTGGAGGAGCGGCTCCGACGGCGCGTTCGCCGCGCGCCTGCGGAGGGTCGGATGAAGCTCGGAGACACGCTGCGCAGCCGCCGGCGGGGGGCGCCGGGGAGCGCGTCGTCGCCGGCCCGGCGGGAGGGCGGTCGCAAGAAGGGGATGCCGCCCGGCTCCTGGCGCCTGGCCGGACGGCTCGCGCTGCTGGCCGTCGTGGCGTTCGGAGGCGGATACGTCGTCGCCACCCGGGTGATTTTCCCGCCGCCGCCGCCGCCCGGCGACATGGTCGAGGTGCCGGAGGTGGTGGGGCTTTCCGTCGAGGGCGCGCGCGCGAGCCTGGCGGACGCGGGGCTCGAGCTCGGATCCGTGGAGGGACTCCGCCACCCGGGGATCGACAGCGGGCTGGTCGTGGGCCAGGGACCGCTCGGGGGGCAGCTGTCCACGCCGGGCGGGGCGGTGCGGGTGACGGTGAGCCTGGGGCCGCTGCGGCAGACGATCCCGGACGTGGCGCGCCTGCGCGGCGACCGCGCGCTGCGCGTGCTCGAGGCGAGCGGCTTCCGCGTGGGGGTGGACAGCGCCGACTCCGATCTGCCCGCGGGCGCGGTGGTCGGGGTGGACCCGGCCCCGGGCACCGTCCTGGCCGTGCCCGGGAGCGTCCGGCTCACGTTGTCGCGTGGCCCCTCGCTGGTCCAGATGCCCTATCTCCTGGGCATCGCGCAGACGCAGGCCCTAGACTCCCTCGCGGTCCTCGGCCTGTCGGTGGCGGCTGTGGACACCGTATTCCGCTTCGGGCGCGACCAGGGGTTGGTCGTCGAGCAGACGCCACCGGCCGACTCCCTGCTCCCCCGCGGGTCGCGGGTGCGCCTGTCTGTGGGCCGCGGCGGAGGCGGCTGACGCGGCCCGTCAGAGGAACAATGACGGGCGTGATCCGTAGCATTCCGGCGCGGACGCCCTCGCAGGAGACCGGAGCTCGATGACCCAGCCAGACGTCCTCCCCGCTCCGTCCGCGGTGCGCCGCCGCCCCTCGCGGCTGCCGTACGGGATCGCGCTGCTGGCGCTGGCGGCGCTGGTGGGGGTGGCCTGGCTCGGGCGCGGCAGCTTCGAGCCGGTGGTGGCCGGGCGCCCCGCTCCCGAGTTCGCGGTGACCACGCTGTCCGGCGAGCGCGTCACGCTCGACGACTACCGCGGGAAGGTGGTGCTCCTCAACGTGTGGGCCACCTGGTGCGCCCCCTGCCGCGAGGAGATGCCGTCCATGCAGCGGCTCTACCAGGACCTCGCCGGAAAGGACTTCGAGATCCTCGCCGTGAGCGTGGACTTCTCGATCGCCGGCGCCGTTCCCGAGAACGCCCTGCGTGCGTTTGCTGGGGACATGGGTTTGACCTTCCCCATCCTCTACAGCGCGCCCGAGGGCGAAGACAACATCCAGCGCGCCTACCGGACGACGGGCGTCCCGGAGTCGTTCTTGATCGGCAAGGACGGGGTCATCTACCGCCGCATCTCCGGAGCGACTTCCTGGGACTCTCCTCAGTACCGCGAGCAGATCCTCCGCCTGCTCGGAGAGTAAAGCGGGTGGCCCCGATTGCCCGCAACTGGCGGCTGAAGCTCGCGGCCTTCGGCCTCACCGTGTTCCTGTGGGCATTGGTGCGCTCGGAGCCGTCCGCGCGCGGCGACGTGTTCACGGTGCCGGTGCGCGCCCAGATCGGCGACCTCGATTGGACGCTGATCGGCGATCCCACCCCGGCCACCGTCCAGGTTCGCTTCCGCGGTCCCACCGACGATCTGATCCGCTTGGCGCGCGAGGGGACCTCGCTGCGGCTGCCGCTCGACAGCGTCTCGGCCGCCGACACCACCGTGCAGCTGCGCCGCGACTGGGTCGTGCTCGCGAGCGGCAGCGGGCTCGTGGTCGAGGACATTTTTCCCGGGACCGTGCGCCTGCGGCTCGAGCCCACGCTGTCGGTCCCGCTCCCGTTGCGCGTGAGCACCCGCGGCGAGCTGCGCGGCGGGATGGCGCTCGCCGCGCCGCTGGAGGTCACCCCGCCGAGCGTGCGCGTGAGCGGCCCAGCGCGCCACGTGCGCATGCTCGACTCGATCGCGCTCGCGGTGCTCGACCTGGGCGGGGTGGATGAGTCGGGCGTCTATCCCATCGCGGTGGACACCGCCGGTCTCGGCGGACTGTCCGTGACCCCGCTCTCGCTTGCGCTGGGGATCCGGCTCGAGCCCGCGATCGAGCGCGAGCTGGCCGGGGTGCCGGTGGTGCCGGGGGCGGCCGCGGACGGAGCCGTGCCCGGGGGCGCCTTCGTGATCGTGCCGCCGACCATCCATGTCCGCCTCTCCGGCGCCCGCACGCCCGTGACCGCCACCGACGCCGCCCTCGTCCGGGCCGTCGTGGCGTGGGAGTCGGTCGCGAATCTGGCCCCCGGACAGGAGCGGCGCGTGCCGATCCTGCTGCGCGGGCTGCCCGCGCTGGTGCGCGGCTACGCGGCCGTGGACTCGGTGCTGGTGCGCCGGTGAGCGGCCTGCTCGTGCTCGGCATCGAGACCAGCTGCGACGAGACGTCGGCGGCCGTGCTGCGCGGCGAGCGCGAGCTGCTCGGGCACGTCATCCTATCCCAGGACGTGCACGAGGTGTTCGGCGGGGTGGTGCCGGAGCTGGCGGCGCGCGCGCATCTGCAGCGCATCGACGAGGTGGTGGACGCCGCCCTCGCGCAGGCGGGTGTTTCCCTGGGCGCGCTGGACGCGGTCGCGGTCACCGCCGGCCCCGGACTGATCGGGCCGCTGCTGGTCGGCGTCGGCTGGGCCAAGGCGGTCGCGTTCGCGCTCGACCTCCCGCTGGTGACCGTGCACCACATGGAGGCGCACCTGTTCGGGCCGGCGCTCGAGGACGAGGATGCGGATCCGCCGTTCGTCGCGCTGCTCGTCTCGGGCGGGCACACCCTGTTGCTGCACGCGTCCGCATGGGGCCGCTACGAGCTGCTCGGCGAGACGCGCGACGACGCCGCCGGCGAAGCCTTCGACAAGGTGGCCAAGATGCTCGGCCTCCCGTATCCGGGGGGTCCGGCGATCGAGCGCGCCGCGCGCGAGGGCAACGCGAAGCGGTTCACCCTCCCTCGGCCGATGCTGCGGGGCGGCCAGACCGAGGGGGACGACGACTGGTTCGATTTTTCCTTCAGCGGCCTCAAGACCGCGGTGGCGACGCTGGTGCGCGCGCTCGAGCGCGCGGGCACGC
>CAXNGW010000050.1:0-10175 GCA_964201975.1 Longimicrobiales bacterium
GCGCGGCGTCCGCCGCGCTCACCCGCACGTGCGGCAGGTGCGCGAGCGCGAGCGCAGGGGTCACCCACGCGCCAGCGACCGCCTCGGCATCCGCGAGCGCGTCCAGCCCCAGCGCCCCCTCGATCCCGAACGCGCCGACAGCGGTGCGCCGCAGCGCAGTCAGATGCGCACCCGTGCCGAGCGCCTCCCCCAGGTCCCGCGCGAGCGCCCTGATGTAGGTGCCGGAGGAGCAGCGCACGACCAGGTCCAGCTCGGGCGGCTCCCACGCCTCCATGCGCAGCTCCATCACCTCCACCTCGACCGGAGCGAGCACGACCTCCTCGCCGCGCCGCGCGCGATAGTGTGCCGCCTCACCCCCGATCTTCTTGGCCGAGTAGGGCGGGGGGGTCTGCAGGATCAGTCCGCGCAGGGGCGCGAGCGAGCGCTCGACGTCTGCCGGAAGCAGCTCGCGCCAGCCCTCCGATGTCGCGACCACGTGGCCGTCGATGTCGTCGGTGTCGGTACGGGCGCCCAGGCGGACGCGCGCGTGGTAGCTCTTCGGCAGACCGGTGAGGAACTCGACCAAGCGGGTCGCCGGGCCCACGCACAGGAGCAGGAGCCCCGTGGCGAACGGGTCGAGCGTTCCGGTGTGGCCAATGCGCCGCGTCCCCAGCGCCCGCCGCGCAACCGCGACCACGTCGTGCGAGGTAGGGCCGGCAGGCTTGTCCACCGGGAGGACACCGCCGGCGGCGGGGAGCATCACTTCCCGTCCCCTCCATCCCCGTCCGCGCCGTCCGCCGTCTCCACTCCCGGCTCGCCCGGGTTCACCTCGCGCAAAAGTTCCTCGATGCGCGATGCGTGCTCAAAGGTCTGGTCCGCCTCAAAGCGGATCTCGGGGACGCGTCGCATACGCAGCCCGCCCAGCTCCCGGCGCACGAACGAGGCCGCGCCCTCCAGGCCGGTCATCGTCTCCTCGCGCTCTGCCTCGCTGCCGGATACGCGCACGAAGACGCGCGCGAGCCACAGATCCGGAGTGACCTCGACGTGGGTGACGGTGGGCGTACCGATGCGGGGGTCGCGCACGGCCTTGCGCAGGATATCCGAGATCTCCCTGCGCAGCTGCTCGTTCAGCCGCTCGATCCTGCGGTTTGCCACTGCTCCCCCGCGCCCAGAGACGAAAAAAGCGCGTCCCGAGACCCTCCGGACGCGCCCCGGTTCCAATCCCGGCCCTCAGGAAAGCTCGCGATGCCGCTCCAGCACCAGTGCCCGCCCGTTCTGCTCGACCATGCGGTCCACGGCGTCGAGCACCTCCTCCACGTGTCCCGCCTCCCCCGACACCACCGCCATCTGCGCCCGCGTCCACACACCTCCTGATGCGCCGTCTCCGCCACCGACACCTTGAAGCGGTGATGGATCCGATCCTTGAGCGACCTCACCACCTGGCGCTTTTCCTTGAGCGAGGAGCATCCCGGAAGCGAGAGATCCCACCGCATCACCCCCACCACCATGAAAGCTCCAGGAGCCAGGGGTTCGGGCTCAGCGCCCCTCGGCAGCCCCCGCCAAAGTCCGCGCCACCTCTTCAACGCGGAACGCCTCGATGACGTCGCGTACCTTGATATCATTGAAGTTCGCGACCCCGATGCCGCACTCGAAGCCCTCGCGAACCTCCTTCACGTCGTCCTTGAACCGCTTCAGCGACCCGAGATCGCCCTCGTACACGACGATCCCGTCGCGGATGACGCGAACCTTGGCCTTGCGGTCAATGATCCCCTCGGTGACGTAGCAGCCCGCGATCATGCCGAGGCCCTTGATCTTGAACGTCTCGCGGACTTCCGCCGCACCCAGGATCGTCTCCCTCTCTTCCGGCGCGAGCATGCCCTCGAGGGCGGCGCGCACGTCGTCCACCGCGTTGTAGATCACCTCGTAGAGCTTGATCTCGACCCCGTTGCGCTCGGCCAGCTGGCGCGACTTGGCGTCGGGACGCACACCGAACCCCATGATGATGGCGCCGGACGTCTCCGCGAGCAGGACGTCGGACTCGTTGATGGCGCCTACCGCGCGGTGGATAATCTCCACCTGCACCTCGTCGGTGCCGAGCTGCGCGAGCGCGTCCGCGACCGCCTGCACCGAGCCGTCCACGTCGCCCTTGATGATGATCGGCAGCAGCCCGTTGGACTCGCCCTCCGCCACGAGCTTGGAGAAGTCGCCCAGCTTCATGCCGCGCTCCTTCGCCCGCATCTGCTTCTCGCGCTCGAGCCGCTGGCGGGTGATCGAGATCTCTGACGCCTTGTCGGCCATCATCACCTGGACGACGTCCCCTGCCTGCGGCACGCCGCCCACACCCAGCACCTGGACCGGGATCCCCGGGCCGACGCTCGGGACCTGGTGGCCGCGCTCGTCGAGCAGCGCGCGCACGCGTCCGGCGTGGAGCCCGACCAGGAAGTCGTCGCCGACCCTGAGCGTGCCGCGCTGTACGAGCACAGTCACGACCGGACCCTTACCGACGTCCAGCTCGGCCTCGATCACGGTGCCCTGGGCTTCGCGGTCAGGGTTGGCCTTGAGCTCGAGCATCTCCGCCTGCAGAAGAATCTTCTCGAGCAGGTCGTCGATTCCCTTCCCCGTCTTGGCAGAAATCTCGGCGGACATCACGTCGCCGCCGAATTCCTCAACCTGGACGTTGTGCTGGAGGAGCTGCTGCCGCACTTGATCCGGCTTGGCGGCGGGCAGGTCCACCTTGTTGATCGCGACGATCATGGGCACGCCTGCGTTACGGGCGTGGCTGATCGCCTCGACCGTCTGGGGCATCACCGAGTCGTCGGCGGCCACCAGCAGGATGACGATGTCGGTGACGTCGGCGCCGCGCGCGCGCATGGCGGTGAACGCCGCGTGGCCCGGCGTGTCGAGGAAGGTGACGGTGCGGCCGCCCTCCAGCTCGACGTGATAGGCGCCGATGTGCTGGGTGATGCCGCCCGCTTCGCCCGCGACCACATTGGTCTTACGGATGCGGTCGAGCAGCATCGTCTTGCCGTGGTCCACGTGACCCATCACGGTGACCACCGGAGGGCGCGGCTTCAGGTCGCCGACTTCCTCCTCCTCCTCCTCCTCCTCCTGGTCGCCGCCGACGTACTCCTCCTCGCGAACGGCGCGGAAGTCGAACTCGTCCAGCAGCATCTCGATCTGACCGAAGTCGAGTCGCTGGTTGATGGTGACCATCAAGCCGAGGTTCTTGAACGCGGACCCGATGATCGCGGTCGACGACACGTCGATCAGTTCACTCAGCTCGGCGACGGTGAGGAACTCGTTCACGCGCACGGTCTTGGCCTCGCGCGCGGCCTCCTCCTGCGCCTCCGTCTCGGCGAGCTCGAGCTCCTCGCGGCTGGGCCCGCCGGCACCCTTGCGACGGCGCTTCTTGCCACCGCCGCCTTTGATCTCGGCCATGACGCGCGAGATGTTCTCCGCCACCGCGTCCTGGTCGACGCGCTGGCGCTTCTTGCCCTTCTTCTTGTCCTTGGGGCCCTTCTTACGCCCGTCGGGCGTGTATCCCTCCGCCTGGATACGGACGGTTCCCGCGGGCCCGGCGCTCGCGGCGGGGACGGGCTTGGCGCGCATGCGGCGACCCGAGGCCTCGATGGCCGCGGCGGTGCCTGCGGCCGCGCCGACAGGAGCTCCGCGGCGGGCGGGGGGAAGACGGCTTTCGGCATCCGCGCGCGCCGACATCAGCGGAGCGGACACCGTCTCAGTGGGGACCTCGACGTGCGCGCGAGACTCGACCTTCCCACGCACCGGCGCGCGCTCGACGACCTCGCGAGAGTCTGGCTCGGGGGCGGGCTCGCGGGCGGCCTGGGTAGCCGGCTCCACTTCGACTGGGGGCACTTCCGTCTTGGCCGCGCGGCGGACGAGCTTGGCGACCGGCTCGGGCTCGGCGCCCGATTCGCCGCGGGGCTCGGGCGCGTCCGCCGGCTCGTCGGGGGAAGGCGTCTCGGGGGATTCGGGCTCCGCCGAGGCCTCCCGGCGCCGGCGGCGACGGGTGCCTGAGGCCGCGTCCTCCACGGCCGCCTGCACCGCCTCGGTGGCATCCTTCGCGCCCGAGCGCCGACCGCGCTCCATGCGTGCGATGACGCGGGCCACGTCGGCCTCGTTCACCTGCGCCGACGCGCCTTTGACGGCGATCCCCATCTCCCTTAGGAGCTGGAGCAGCGCCTCCGTCTCGACCTTCAGGTCCTTGGCTAGCTCGAGTACCCGCATGTCTTCCTAACTTCCTCCACTCGCTTCATCCCGCTCTTCCCGCCCGACCCGCTCGTCGGGAAGATGGCGGAGCATCGGTTCGGCGAAGTCACGCCGCGTGATCGCCACCGCGGACAGCGGCGGCGCACCTACGGCCGCACCCAACTCGCCCCGCCGCCCGGCGGTACGGCGAGGGATGGTCCGGTGCTCGAGCAACCCTATGATCTTCTTGATCTGTGCCGCGGACGCGTCCTCGGCGATCAACACCAGCCGGGCCCGCCCGTCGCGGACCGCGCGGCGGGTGGCGTCCACGCCACGCTCGACCGCGCCCGCGCGCCGAGCCAGCCCGAGAAGCTCGAGGGCCTTGGCCCTCCTGCCTTCACTCGCCATCGCCCTGGAGGCCGGCGGCGCCGCGGAGGGCGCGCCTATGAAGCCTCAGATGACTCGGCCGAAGCCTCCCGGGGGGAAGCCTCGGCCGCCGCATCGTCCGGGCCAACGTGGATCTCATCGTCGGCCTGCGCTTCACCATCGACAACGGTGAGCTCGTCGATGATGGAGAGGAGCCGATCGGCGTCCTGCTCCGAAAGGCCCTCGATACGCAGGACGTCGTCGCGCTCGAGATCAATGATGTCGAGAAAAGTATTGTACCCGGCTGCTCCGAGAGCCGCCAGGGTGGTTTCCGTCAAATCGAGCTCGGCCAGCGGGAAGTCCGCCATCTCGAGCTGATCCTCGTCGCGGTTGCCGAACAGCGACAGGTCGGCGCCCTTCTCCAGCCACTCGCGCGACCCGTACAGATCGATCTGCCAGCCGATCAACTGCGACGCGAGCCGCACGTTCTGCCCGTTGCGGCCGATCGCCAGCGACAGCTGATCCTCGTCCACGATCGCGGTGATCACTTGGCGATCGTTGTTGCTGATCACCTTGGCGACCCGGGCAGGCGCGAGCGCGCGCCGGGCGAACACCTCGGTGTCGGGATGCCAGGGCACAATGTCGATGCGCTCGCCGCCCAGCTCGGAGACGACCGCCTGCACACGCGACCCCTTGAGTCCGACGCACGCGCCGACCGGATCGATGGAGTCGTCCCGGCTCGACACCGCGATCTTGCTGCGGCCACCGACCTCGCGGGCCAGCTCGCGGATCTCGACAATGCCCTGGTAGATCTCGGGCACTTCGAGCTTGAAGAGCGCGGCGACGAAGAGCGGATCGGCGCGCGACAAGATCAGACGCGGGCCCTTGGGCGTCTCCTCGACTTTCTTGAGAACCGCGCGGATCGGATCGCCCTGGCGGAAGCGCTCGCGTGGATTCTGCTCCTTCCACGGAATGATCGCCTCGGCCTCGCGCGAGCGGTTCAGCATGACCACGATCTTGCCACGCTCGATCTGCTGGACCTCTCCCGAGAGCAGCTCGCCCACGCGGTCAGCGAACTCTTCGCGGATGCGCTGGCGCTCACCCTCGCGCACGCGCTGCACGATGCGCTGCTTGACCGCCATCACGGCGTTGCGGCCGAACTGAGTGAAGTCGACGGGGACCTCCATCACGTCGCCGACCTCGAACCCGCCGTCATCCCAGCGGGCCTCCTCGAGCGAGATCTCCGTGGAGGGATCCTCCACGGCCTCGACCACGCGGCGGAGAACGGTGATGTCCACGTCGCCCGTGACCTCGTTGATCTTGATCTCGGCCTGGACGTTTGGACCATGGATACGCGCCAGCCCCGCCAGGATGCCGTCCTTGAGGAGGTCGTTGACCTCGTCACGGGTGAGGCTCTTGGCGGATGCGACGTCGCGCAGTGCGGCGACCATCTGTCCGGCGTTCATCGTCAGGCCCCTCCTTCCGACAGTCGTCGCTACCATTCGAAGACCAGGTGCGCCCCGGTAATCTCGTTCCGGGGGATCTCCACCTCATCCCCGTCGGGAAGGCGCAGGCGCACCCGCTCCTGCCCTTCCTCCGCCACTGCGAGCCCCAACAGCTCACCCTCCAGGCGGGTAGCCAGGCCCGCGAGCGGAGCCGACCCCTTCACCGCCACCCTTTTCCCCGCGAACCGCTCGAAGTCTCGCGCATGCTTGAGCGGTCGATCTACGCCAGGGGACGACACCTCGAGCACGTAGCGCTCGGGCATGGTCCCCAACCCGTCCAGCCACGGCTCGAGCGCGCGGCTCACCTTGGCGCACTCACCCACCGTCACCCCGGACGGCCCCTCACCCTGATCGATGCGGAGCCGGATCAGGGGTCGCCCCCCGCGCCCGGCCCACTCTATCTCCACCAGCTCGTACCCAAGCTGCTCCACTCGGGACGCGAGATCCCGCGCCACTTCCTGCACCGGTCTGGGCATGCACGCCCCAAATCCACAGCGAATAAAAAAGCGGGGGCCAAACCGCTCCCCCACTCCCAAAAATGGACGCTCCCCGGACGGGGAGCAGCCCGAACAGAATTGAATATAGATAGGGGAAGGGACCCGTTCAAGGCGCGCACCCCGGGCACCGGAGGTGCCGGCGAGGGCGGACTGGCGCAGTCCTACGGGTGTGGAGGGATCAGCCCGAGCCGTCGGGAAGGGGAGCCGCCCTAGTCCCGCGATCGAGGCGATCGAGCCGCTCCCGCAGCTCGTCCACGTGCGCCCGAAGCGCTTCGAATTCCTTTCGCGAGACGAGGTCCAGCCGATCGCGGGCCTCCCCCGCCGCCGCCTGCGCGCGGGTCATCGCCGAGCGCACCGCCTCGCGCGCCCTTTCGGGGGTCAGGTCGCGGCGATCGCGAGCCTCGATGATCGTTTCTTCGATCGCGTCCTTGAGCGCTGCGAGGACGCCGAGACCCTGCCGGATGCCGTCGGAGACCTTGTCGCGCGGGCCGCTGTGCTCGTCGTCGGACGGCCCCGGGACCACCTCCCGCTCAGCCATCGGTCAGTCCTCCCGCTCGATGTGGGCCCCCAGGGCGCGTAGGCGCTCGTCGATCCGCTCGTAGCCGCGCTCGATCTGCCGGATGTTCTGGATGCGGCTCGTTCCCTGGGCGCCGAGCGCGGCGATCAGGAGCGCCATGCCGGCGCGGATATCGGGGCTCTCCAGCTCGCTCCCGCGCAGCGCCGCCGGTCCCACCACGACCGCGCGGTGGGGATCGCACAGAATGATGCGCGCCCCCATGCCGACCAGCTTGTCGGTGAAGAACATGCGGGACTCGAACATTTTCTCGTGGATGAGGATGGTGCCTCGACACTGGGTGGCGGTGACCACCATGATCGACGTGAGGTCGGCGGGGAACGCGGGCCAGGGTCCGTCGTCGATCTTGGAGACCGCGCCGAACGCGTCCTGGCGGATGACGTGATCGCCCTCGCCGTGCACCACCAGATCCTTGCCGACCGCCTCGCAGTCCACTCCCAGACGCCGGAAGCCGATCAGGGTGGAGTCGAGGTGTTGCAGCGGCGCGTCCTCGATCGTGATCGTGCTGCCGGTCACTGCGGCGAGCCCGATGAAGGAGCCGGTCTCGATGTGGTCGGCCCCGATCGAAACCTCCGCCCCGTGCAGCGCCTTCACACCCTCGATGGTGAGCGTGTTGGTGGCGATGCCACCGATGCGCGCCCCCATCGCGTTCAGCTGGTTGCACAGATCCTGGACATGCGGCTCGGACGCGGAGTTGCGCAGGGTCGTGATCCCCTCCGCCATCACCGCCGCCATCACCGCGTTCTCGGTGCCCGTCACCGACGGCTCGTCGAGGAAGATGTCGGTCCCCACGAGCTTGTCGGCGCGGATGTCGAAGCCACCGTTGAGTCGCACGCGTGCGCCCAACGCCTCGAACGCGAGGAAGTGCGTATCCATGCGGCGCCGCCCGATCACGTCCCCGCCGGGCGGAGGCAGGTTGACGCGCCCGAAACGGGCGAGCAACGGCCCGGCGAGCAGCAACGAGGCGCGGATCTTCGCCGCCATGTCGCGGTTCACGTCGCCGACGGTCACCCCGGACGCGTCGATGCGGACCGCGTTGGGCTGGGTCCACACCACCTCGGCCCCCAATGACTCCATGATCTCAAGGAGATTGAGGACGTCGCGGATGCGGGGAACGTTGAGGAGGGTGACCGGCTCGGGGGTGAGCAGGCAGGCGGTGATGCACGGGAGGGCGGCGTTCTTGTTTCCGGCCGGGCGTACCCGTCCGGTCAGGACGTGGCCGCCCTCGACGATGAATGCTGGCATCTGGTCCGCTGAGGGGGGTCGGGCGGGCCCCGCCGGCGCGGGACTCGCGGCGAGCCACCGGGCGCCGGGGGCCTGAACATATCCGGTGGCGGCGGAGTGCAGCAACTCGCCCACCGGGGCCCCCGTTCGGGGTTCAACGGCATGGACGCGCGAGGGGCGAAACGCCCCTGGTATGCCCGCGGAGGAGCACTTTGCGTGCCGCTCGTGAGGCGCTTGACCCTTCCCGAAACGACCCCCACGTTGCTCCGTCCATGCAGCTTCTGGTTGCCATCATCAACGATCCCGAACGGCTGGACGAAGTCCTGTCCGGCCTCCTCGATCTGGGCGTCCGCGGGGCTACCGTGTTCGCCAGCGAGGGAATGGGAAGCCGCTTGGCCAAGGACATCCCGCTGTTCGCCCGGCTGCAGACACCGGTCTCCCGCTCCCGCCCCCAGAATCGCACGATCTTCACCATCGTGGACGACGAGGGCGTGGACGCCGTTCTGGCGCTCCTCCAGCGGGTGTGCGGCGACTTGAGCGATCCCGACACGGGCATCGCGTTCACCGTCCCCGTCGGACGGGTCGTGGGCCTGGCTCCGCCCCTGGCCGGCTAGCGGCCTGGAACGGGTTCTGGACACCGGGTAGACTGTGCCCATGCCCTCCCTCCTTACGGTCGCGGCCCTTCAGGTCGCGGATACCGTCGTCATGCTCCCCGCCCACGACGGCCTGTCGACGGCGGCGCTGATCGCGGATCTGGTACTGACCAGCACCTTCGTGCTGATCGTCGCCACGCTGTTCTCCCTGCTCATCCAGCTGCGCGACATCAAGCGCATGGTCGCCGCGCTGGTCGGGAATGTCGAGAAGCGTCTGGAGCCGGTGATCGACCGCAGCCGCGAGGTGGCCGCGAACGTCGAGTTCATCACCGCGGCGGTGCGCACCGACGTGCAGCGGGTGAGCGATTCGGTGCGCTCGCTGTCCGACCGGCTCCAGCACGCCTCGGACCGGGTGGAGCAGCGCGTCGAGGACTTCAACGCGCTCATGGAGGTCGTGCAGTCCGAGGCCGAGGACATCTTCATCGGCTCGGCAGCGACGGTGCGCGGCGTTCGCGCCGGCGCACGCGCTCTCCGCAATAAAGAAGACGGCAGGGCGGTCCCCGCGGACGACGACGACGCTCTGCTAGCCGACGTCGCGGGCCTGCCCCCCCGCGCGCTGGAGCCCGCCGCCGTGGAAACCGTGCGCGCCCCGCAGGCCGCGCCGGGAGGAGTGCAGGTGACGGGCCCCGTCGAGGGCGACGCGGCCGGTTCCCGGGCCAACGGCTCCTGAGCGGCGCGCGCATGCTTGCGGCCCTGCTGGTGGCGCTCGGTTGGATTTTTCTGTGCCCCGACCACGCGTGGGCGTGGGGTCCGGGCACGCACGTAGCGCTCGGCGAGACCGTCCTTTCGGCCCTCTGGCTGCTCCCGCCCGCGGTCCGCGCGGTTCTCGAGCGCTGGCCCGTGCACTTCCTGTACGGGTCGGTCGCGGCGGACATCTCGTTCGCCAAGAAGTACGTGCCCGAGGGGCGCCATTGCCATCACTGGCACGTGGGCGAGGAGATCCTCGCGAGCGCCGACAACGAGCCCATGGTCGCGGTGGGCTACGGCTACCTCGCGCATCTGGCTGCGGACACGATTGCGCACAATCTGTTCGTGCCGCGCCGGCTCCTGCTCACCAGCACTACCCAGAGAATGGGGCACGCGTACTGGGAGCACCGGATGGACGTGCACGTCGGCGAGCAGTACCTCGGCAAGGCGCGCCGGCTGGTGATGGGGCATGACCACTCGGAGG
>CAXNGW010000051.1:0-9999 GCA_964201975.1 Longimicrobiales bacterium
GGACCGGGCGGGCCAGAGCCGGGCGTGCGTGGACGAAGGCCCGCGCGAGTGCGAGCAGAGCCGCGAGCCCGCGCCCGTCGTCCGAGATCCCGGGTCCGACCAGCCGGTCGCCGCTGCGGCGGACGCGCACGTCGGTCCCGGCTGGAAAGATCGTGTCGAGATGGGCCGACAGGACGACCGGCGCGCCGCTCGCTGGACCCCACCATCCGTGGACGTTTCCCACTGAGTCTGTCTCGACCCGCTCGAGGCCCGCCTCGGCCATCAGCGCGGCCATGCGGCGGCCGCGAGGGCCCTCCCCGAACGGAGGCGCGGGGATCTCGGTCAGCTCGGTCTGCTCCCGGATCGTGCGCGCGTCGTCCTCATAGATGTGCGTGCGGGCGCGGGCGACGTCAGCGCGGTCGAGCAGGGCGCGGATGCGGGGATCGAGCGGCTCGTCCATGGGGGCGAACCTCGGGCGGGGAGGGGGAGCCCGTCAAATTGCGCGGCGCCCGACCGAGACGCGTTCGGCTCACCGTTACAGGACGGTGACCGCACGGTCCCCAAATCGAGTCCTGGCCGATCCACCTTCTAGCGTGACGAGAGAGGTCTCGCCCCATAGCAAGGATGCAAGCCGGATGAGAAGCCCACTCAGTACCTTCGTGCTCGCCGCCCTGACGGGGGCGCTCTTCCCGGCGGTCGCGCTCGCGCAGACGGCGACCGGGCGGATCGTGGGCCGGGTGGTGGATGCCGAAACCGGGCAGGGCTTGTCGGGTGCGCAGGTGGTCGTGGTGGGCACCCGCGTAGGCGTGCTGTCCGGGGTGGACGGCCGTTACATGCTGATGGGAGTCCCTTCGGGCCCGAGGTCGGTCAAGGTCACGTACATCGGCTATGCCGAGAAGACCGTCGAGGAAATCGCGGTCGCGGGCGACCGCGCCGTCGTGCAGGACTTGTCGCTCTCTTCGGCCGCGATCGCCCTCGAGGGGATCACGGTGTCGGCCGCGCGCGAGCAAGGGACGGTGAGCGTAGCGCTCAACGCCCAGCGCACCGCGGTGGGCGTGATGAGCACGACCACCTTCCAGCAGATCTCGAAAAGTCCGGACAGCGACGCAGCGCAGGCGGTTCAGCGGGTGAGCGGCGTGACGGTGCAGGACGGCAAGTACGTGTTCGTGCGGGGTCTGGGCGAGCGCTACACCACCACCTCGCTCAACGGCGCGCGCGTGCCGAGCCCGGAGCCCGAGAAGAAGGTGGTGCCGCTCGACCTGTTCCCGTCGAACCTGCTCGAGACCATTACTACGTCGAAGACGTTTACGCCCGACCAGCCCGGGGACTTCAGCGGTGCGTCGGTCAATTTGACGACGCGCTCCTTTCCGGCTCGCCGCATGCTCCAGATGTCTCTCTCCGGCGGGTTCAACAGCCAGGCGACCGGACAGGACATCCCGATGGCCGCGACCACCGGCGGCGAGTGGCTGGGGATGGCGGCGGGCGACCGCAAGCTGCCCGACGCGCTCACCGGAACGACCAATTTCAGCGGGCTTTCGCAGGGCCAGGTCAACGGCCTGATCCGCTCGCTCCCGCGCGGCTGGTCGTTCGCCTCCGGGGCGGGGATGCCGAATCTCTCGGCGAGCCTCTCGTTCGGCGGCGAGGACCCGGTGCTCGGCCACGCGATCGGTTACGTGGGGTCGATCTCGTACTCGCGTAGCAACGAGGTGCGCGTGGACGAGATCCACGCTCGCGCGGTTCCGGGCGACGCCGCCGGCACGCCGGTCCCCTTCAATACTTTCGTCGGCTCGACGGGGCAGAGCAGCGTGTTGTGGGGCGGTCTGTTCAACCTGAGCACCTATCTCGGGCGCTCCACCAAGCTCGATCTCCGCAACACCTACAACCGCACCGCGGACAACGAGGCCCACGAGGACTGGGGTACGCTCGAGGAGTTCGCCCAGGTGGACAGCGTGCGCCGCACGTCGCTGCGCTACGTGGAGCGCGTGGTGCGCTCGAACCAGCTGCAGGCGGAGCACCAGATGGGCGACCCGCACAAGGTGACCTGGTCGCTCACCTCCTCTGGCGTGTCCCGCGTCGAGCCCGACCGCGCCGACCTCGCCTACGGGTACGAGTTGGCGCCGAACGGTCAGCGGCTCCCGCTGGCGTGGCTCGGTTTCATCCCCGAGGCGGCCAAGCGCACGTCGGGTAATCTCACCGAGGACGTCCTGTCGGCCGATCTGAACTACGCGCTCTCGCTGGGAGCCGCCGAGCGGCTGACCACGTTCAAGGTGGGCGGCGCCTATCGGTATACCGAGCGCGACGCCAACTCAGCCTCGTACAACCTGCGCGCGCTCGGGCTCAGCGCCCAGGAGCGGGCGCTCAGCCCCGAGGATCTGTTCTACGGCGCCTACACGGCGGGCGAGTCCGCTCGCATCGCGCTCGAGCCCAACGCCAGCGGCGGCGCGTACCGCGCGACCGATCGCGTGGCCGCCGGCTTCGCGATGACCGAGATCCCGCTCGGCGGCCGGCTCCGCCTGGTAGGCGGCGCGCGCGTCGAGCGCTGGCGGCTGACCTTGGAGGCCGAGCCCACCAGCCGCGCCATCGTGCGCATCGCGCGCACCAACACCGACGTGCTGCCTTCCCTCGCGCTCAACGCCAAGCTCGGCGAGACGCAGACGCTGCGCTTCTCCGCGTCGCAGACGCTGGCCCGCCCCGAGTACCGGGAACTGGCGCCGATCAGCTACCGCGACATGCTGGGCGACCGCGAGGTGTTCGGGGACTCGAGCCTGGTGCGGACGCTGGTGCGTAACTTCGACGCGCGTTGGGAGTGGTATCCGACCTACAACGAGGTCCTGAGCGTCGGCTTCTTCGCCAAGCGCTTCGACGCGCCGATCGAGCCGATCGACGTGGCCACGTCGGGGGCGTCCCAGCTCAGCTTCATCAACGCGGAGTCAGCCACGAACTACGGGGTCGAGCTGGAGCTGCGGAAGGAGATGGGCTTCCTGGCGGCGGAGTTCGAGCCGTTCTCGCTGTTCGCCAACACCACGTTGATGCGGAGCCGCATCAACACCAGCAACAGCAACCTGTCGGCGCTCACCAACGACAACCGCCCCATGGTGGGGCAGGCGCCCTACGTGGTGAACGCAGGGCTCTCCTACGCGAGCCCCTCCGACGTGGCCAGCGCCACGCTGCTCTACAACGTGGTGGGGCGGCGCATTACTTCGGCGGCGGTCACGCCGCTCTCGGTGGATACCTACGAGGAGCCCCGCCAGTTGGTGGATTTCTCGATCCGGTTCGCGCTCGCGGGTGGCATGACGGCGAAGCTCGATCTCAAGAACCTGCTCGACTCGGCGTACGAGGAGCGGCAGGGCGACGTGGTCCGGTATCGCTACACCACCGGTCGTTCCGCGACGGTCGGACTCAGCTGGAAGCTCCACTAGACCCGGCGACGGTGTGACTGCCCTGTTACGGGAACGTGATCTGGCCCTCACATCCCGCCTCTATCGTCACAGACCTTCCCATTACGGACCCAGAAGCAGGGAGCATCGCTGATGAGATCGACCACCCGCAGGGCCTTCACCTTGGCCGTCGCCGCTCTGTTCGTGAGCGCGGTTTCGGCTTGCGACGAAGACGTCGTCGCCCCGGACCCGGTGGTAGTACCCACCGGATTGGCCGCCGCCTCGACGTCGACGACCACGGTGCGCGTGTCCTGGAACCAGGCCGGAAACGCGACCAGCTACGAAGTGGACCGCGCGGTCGGCGCCGGCGCCCTGGCCAACGTCAAGACCGGCCTGACCACCACGTTCTTCGAGGATGTCGGCCTCACCCCCGCAACCGCGTATCGTTACGTGGTGCGCTCCGTGCGCGGCACTGAAAAGAGCGCCGCCACCGTCGAGGTGTCGGTCACGACCGGCGCGGCGGGTCCCAAGGTCGCGGTGGTCAACAGCGTGCCGCTCAGCCGCACCTTCTTCGCGGACACGACGTATGTGTTGAGCGGATTCGTGAAGGTGAGCAACGGCGCGACGCTCACCATCCAGGCGGGCACCAGGATCGTCGGCGACACGCTGGTGGCGGGCAGCTCGCTGTGGATCCTGCGGGGCGCTAAGATCGCGGCCAACGGCACGGCCGCCGCGCCCATCGTCTTCACTTCGCAGCGCGCCGTCGGCAGCCGTGCGCCGGGCGATTGGGGCGGGATCGTGATCGTCGGCAACGCGCTCATCAACCGCACGGCGAATCCGATCTTCACGGAGGGACCGACCGGCGGTGCGGAGAACTATGCCGGCGGCAACAACGCCAACGACAATTCCGGCTCGCTCAAGTACGTCCGCATCGAGTTCGCCGGCTACGACGTTTCGAACGGCGCCGGTCAGGAGCTGAACAGCATCTCCAGCTACGCGGTCGGGCGCGGCACTACCTACGACTACGTTCAGTCGATGGCAGGCCTCGACGACTCCTTCGAGTTCTGGGGCGGCGGTGTGGACGTCGGCCACATGGTCTCGTTCGAGGCCGGCGACGACCACTTCGACTGGACCGAGGGATACCAGGGCCGCGGGCAGTACCTGATCGCGCTGCAGACGTCGGTGATCGCGCCGCGGCCGGGCAGCGGCACGGTGTCGAGCGATCCGCGCGGCTTCGAGGGCGACGGCTGCGAGAACGACAAGGCGGGCTGCACGTATGCCAACACTCCGTACTCGGCGCCGGTATGGGCCAATTTCACGCTCGTGGGGCCGGGCACGGGGGTGTTCTCGACGACCGATGGCAGCGGGGCGGTCGTGCGGCGCGGGTCGGGCGGGACGTTCGTGAACGGGCTCATCGCCCGCTGGCCGGGCGTGGGCATGAGCATCCGGGACGCCGAGAGCGGCGCGCTGATGAACCTGGACTCGCTGTACGTGCGCGGCGTCTTGCTAGCGGAGAACGGCAACAACTTCGAAGCGACCGCCAACGGCCGGTTCGGCGACCGCCTCAACACCAACAAAGTCGCGTGGAAGGTCACCGAGGGGCAGCTTGCCGACGTGTTCGTCGGGACACTGCCGGGCAAGACCACCGACGTGACCACCGGGAACGTGAACATTGCGCTCAAGGCCGGCGCCGCCGCGGCGACCGCCGGGCTCAATTCTTTCGCCGGCACGCCGATCGCGGACCGGGTGACGAGCTTCTTCGGCGCGACGATGCCGGCGACGGCCTACGTCGGCGCCGTGGACCCCGTGGGCGCGAAGTGGTACGAGGGCTGGACGAACTGGGCGCGGAAGTAGCTTGCAGGGGACCGGATCACCGATGGACCCACGGCGGCCGGGGCGATCGTCGCCCCGGCCGTTTGGCCATTCCGGGGCGGGGTCGCAATGGAGAAAAAAATGACGATCGGGCGGACGCGAGCGATGGGAGCGGTTCTGGCGTTGGTCCTGGCGGCGTGCTCCCCAGGAGATCGCCCCGCCGACGAGCTCGCCGCGGACGTCGCTCCCACAGCGGTGGTCGACAGCGTGATTCCGATGGACGTGGCGCTGGCGCGCTTCCGCGAGGGGCTGATCGAGCCGGCCGCCCTGCGGGGCGGAGCCGCCAGCCGCGACGAGCTGGTCGAGCGCATCGTGCGCGCGCTCGAGGCCGGCGACACGGCCGCGTTCGAGGCGCTCGCGGTGAACCGCGCGGAGTTCGCCTGGCTCTACTTCCCAGACGCACCGATCGCGCGGCCGCCATACGAGCTGCCCCCGTCGCTGGCCTGGTTCCGGCTCCAGGAGGGGAATCGCAAGGGCGTGTTCCGCGCGCTGCGGGACTTCGGTGGGAGGGAGCTCGGCTATCAGGGATACCGGTGCGCCGAGGCAGCCGTGCAGGAAGGGGTGAATCGGTTGTGGACCGGCTGCCTGGTCTCGCTCACCAACGGTCCCGCCGGCGCCGCGTCCGTCCCATTGTTCGAGTCGATCCTCGAGCGCGGCGGGCGGTTCGCAGTGCTGAGCTACGGGAACGACTTCTAGCGCGGGCGCCTAGCGGCCCTGGGTGAAGTTCATCCCGTCGAGGGCGTAGCTGGTGCTTGGGGCCAGCCGGCGCCGGCCGGTGAGCGACAACCCCCCGTTGAGTTCCGCGCGGACCTGGTTTTCGATCCGCAGCGAGCACGCGAGCACCCCGCTGCGATCGCCGGGAGGGGATGGCCGCTCCCGAGCTGGCCGCCGTTCGTGACGAGATCGAGCGCCGGGTGGTCCATCTCTTGAGTCATTTGACCGTTTCGTTATCGAATTCGTAGCCGGTCCGTTACGCGGCGGGTCTATCCTGTTTCGGCGGGCCGGGCTCGCGCGCGTCGCTTCGCGGCGCCCTCGGCCTGCCCAACATCGCTCCGTGCCATATCTTACGACGTCGCCAGGGGTTGGTCGGGCGGCGGTCACGGGCGCCACCTCCGCTGGGAGAACCGATGACCGAGGCGGTTCTCAGGAGTCTCATGGACGCTGCTCCGCGGTCCAAGGACACACCCCGGGTGCTGGTGGTCGAGGATGAGCCCGACATCGCGGCTCTGATCGCCTATCAGCTCACCCGAGAAGGATTGCGCGTGGAGACCGCCGCCACCGGTACCGAAGCGCTCAACGCCGTCGGCCGCGAGGTTCCGGACCTGGTCGTCCTCGATCGGATGCTTCCGGGCCTCTCCGGCGATGAGGTGCTCAAGGTCATCAAGGGCGATGCCGCGACCCGCGGCGTGCCGGTGCTCATGCTGACTGCCCGGCGGGAGCAGGAAGACCGGATCGAGGGATTCGAGCTCGGTGCCGACGACTATCTGACCAAGCCGTTCTCCCCCCGCGAGCTGGTTCTGCGCGTGCACGCGATCCTGCGCCGCGCCCGCGATACGTCGGCGCCGTCGGGCGGTCGCGTGCTGTGGGCCGGTCCCCTGCGCCTCGACCTGTCGGCGCATCAGGCCACGCTGGACGGGGAGGAGCTCACCCTCACCCCGACCGAGTTTCGCCTCCTCCAGGCGCTCCTCGAGCGGAAGGGGCGGACCCAGAGCCGGCGCCAACTCCTCGAGAAGGCGTGGGACGTCCGCTCCGAAGTCTCCGACCGGCTCCAGACCCGCACGGTGGACATGCACGTGCGCCGGCTGCGGTCCAAGCTGGGCGCGGTCGGGGACTGGGTGGAGACGGTGCGCGGGTTCGGCTATCGTTTCCGCACTCCGGAGGATCGCAGCTGACCCACGCCCCCCCTCCAGCATGCGCCTGAGGATCCACCATCCGCTCTTCGCCGGCTTCGTCGGCGTCATCGGGCTGCTCGTGGTCCTCGTGGTCATCCTCATCGGTCGCGGCTTGCGGCGCGAGCTCACCGACACCAACCGCGCCGCCCTCACCCGGGTGCTGGCGCTCGCCACCCCGCTCGCCGAGACCCTCCCCGGCACCCCCCACGACATCGCCCGCAGGATCACCGCCCAGATCGGCCACCGGGTGAGCCTGATCGCGCCGGACGGCGGCGTGCTCGGCGACTCCGACGTGCGGGCCGAGCGTCTGGGCGATCAACCCAGCCAGCTCGACCGTCCCGAGGTGCGCGCGGCGCTGGCCGGCGCCGTCTACGTCGGCGAGGATGCCGAGAGCGGGGGCGCCCTCATGTACGGCGCGCGGCGGGTGACGATCGGGGGCCAGCCCATGGTGCTCCGCATCGCCGCACCGCTGGCCGCGGTGGACGCCGCCATCGGCCGTACCCGCCGGGTGGTCGTGGTGGCCGGGCTGGGGGCGCTCATCCTGGCGGTCGGGGTGGCCTATCTGCTCAGCAGCGCGCTCGCGCGCCCACTCGTCATCATGTCCGACCGCGCGCGCGGCCTCGCGTCGGGAGATTTCAGCCGGCGCGTGCCGCGCAACGTGCGCGTCGCCGAGCTCGACGAGCTGGGCGCCGCGTTCAACCGCCTCACCGACGAGCTCAAGGCGCGCCTATCCGAGCTCGCGCGCGAGCGCGACGAGATGCAGGCGCTGATCGACGCCATGGCCGAGGGTGTGATCGCGCTCACCGACGACGCACGCATCCTGCGCACCAATCGCGCGGCGCGCGCGCTGCTCAACCTGCCCCAGGGGTCGGCGTTCGCGCCGGTGGGGGCGCTGGTGCGCCACCCCGAGCTGCGCGATCTGCTCGAGGACTCGGTGGTGAAGCCGTTCCGCGCGCGTGAAGTCAGCATGGACGCGCGCCACCTGATCGTGTCCGCGCGTCTGCTCGATCAAGGGGGTTCGGTCGTCACCTTCCTCGACGTCAGCGAGATGCGCCGGCTGGAGCAGGTGCGGCGGGACTTCGTTGCCAACGCGTCGCACGAGCTCAAGACCCCGCTCACGACCATCCGCGGCTTCGCCGAGACGCTTCTCGAGGACGACCCGCCCGACCACCTGCGCAAGAAATTCCTCACCTCCATCCGCGACAATACTCTGCGCCTCCAGCGCATGGTCGAGGACCTGCTCGACCTGTCGCGGTTGGAGTCGGGGGCGTGGTCGGCGCGGCGGGAAGAGGTCGAGGTGGGGGAGCTGGCGGAGGACGCGTGGTCGGACTTCCGCGAGCGCGCCGCTGCCGCGGGAGTCGCGTTCACGGTGAAGGGCTCCGCCCGGGCGCTGGCCGACGATCAGGGTCTCCGCCAGGTGTTCCGCAATCTGTTCGAGAATTCGCTCCGGTACACGGGGCGCGGGGGGGCAATCCGGGTGGTGGCCCTTCCCGACGGGAAGGTGGTCCAGGTGGAGGTGATCGACACCGGGGCGGGCATCCCCGCGCGCGCGCTCCCCCGCGTCTTCGAGCGGTTCTACCGCGCCGACAGCTCGCGCGCCCGCTCCGAGGGGGGGACGGGCCTGGGGCTTGCGATCGTCCGCCACCTGGTGCATGCGATGGGGGGGGAGACGGGCGCCGAGAGCGAGCTCGGGAAGGGGACCACGATCCGGTTCACCCTTCCGTCGGCGGCGCCGGATTGAGGCCGTGTAACGCCCCGGTGGCTTCTGTTACCGTTTCGTTACACTTCCGTCGCGAGGCTGCATCGGGCCCGATCTATGGTTGATCCACCGCGGAACCACCTTTCCAAAGGGAGACCCCCAGCGATGAAGACCCGGCTTTCAGCCATGGCACTGGCGAGCGCGCTCCTGCTGGGCGCCTGCGCAGCAGATAAAGAAGAAGAGGGTGCGCCGACGTCGAATCTGAGCGGCTCGGTCGCCGTGGATGGGTCGAGCACGGTCGCCCCCATCAGCGAGGCAATTGCCGAGGAGTTCCAGGGCGCCAACCCCAACGTGCGGGTGACGGTCGGGATCGCCGGGACGGGCGGCGGCTTCAAGCGCTTCTGCGCCGACGAGACCGACATCGCCGACGCGTCCCGCCCCATCACCGACGCAGAGAAGGCCGCCTGCCAGACGGCGGCGATCGAGTGGGTCGAGCTGCCGGTGGCGTGGGACGGCCTCTCGGTGGTCGTCAATCCGGCCAACGACTTCGCCGATTGCCTCACCGTCGAGGAGCTGAAGAAGATCTGGGAGCCCAACAGCACGGTCACCAGCTGGCGCGACGTGCGCTCGGACTTCCCGGCCCAGCCGATCAAGCTGTACGGCCCCGGGACCGACTCCGGCACCTTCGATTACTTCACCGAGGTGGTGGTGGGGAAGGCCAAGTCGAGCCGGCCCGACTACCAGGCGAGTGAGGACGACAACGTGCTCGTGCAGGGCGTCGCGGGCGACCACTACGCGCTCGGCTACTTCGGCCATGCGTACGTGCAGCAGAACACGGACAAGGTGAAGCCGATCGGCGTGGACGGGGGCGCGGGGTGCGTCACGGCCACCGACCAGACGATCACCGACAAGACCTACACGCCGCTTTCGCGGCCGCTTTTCCTGTACGTGAAGAAGGCCGCGCTCGCGCGCTCCGAGGTGAAGGAGTTCGTCCGCTTTTACATGGACAACGCCGCCTCCGTGGTGCCGTCCACGGGCTACCTCGCGTTGGACGCGAGCCAGTACCAGCAGAACGTGCAGGCGCTCGAGGGCGGAGCGGCAGCCGCGCCCGCCCCGGCGGATAGCGCCGCGGAGCCGGCCCCCCGGTGACCGGAAGCGGGACCGTGACGATGGACGCGGG
>CAXNGW010000052.1:0-9950 GCA_964201975.1 Longimicrobiales bacterium
CCGCTTCCGCTCTCGCTGGACGAGGCGCGCGCCACCCTGGCGGGCATCCGCTCGGGGCTCGCGCACCTGATCGCCCGCTTCGAGCCCGAGCGCTACCGGAGCCTCCAGCCCGTCCTGGCTACCTTCGGCAGCCGGGAGACGCTGGCCCACCTGAACGTGCCGGGCCCGCGCAACCGCTACGCCGCCATCCGGGCCTCCACCCCCACGGTGGGGTGCACCGGTCCGGTCGTCCACTGATGGTGCAGGCGGACGCTGGCGCACGCGCGAGCGTCCGCGCCGAGCCAAACCACGCTGCGCTCCGCGGTCGCTATGAGGCGTACTGCACCGAGCAGGCGGCCGCCCTCCCCGCGCTCCTTCCCCGCGAGGGGTTGAGGGCGCTCTATCGGGAGGTGCGCGCCGGGTCCGGAGGGGAGGTGGTCGATCCGTTCGCGTTGCTCGTCGCGCGCTGCCGGGAGCTGCTCCCCCTCCCTCCGTTCGAGGTTTGGGTCGAGGACTACCTCCGCGACCCCCGTGCGTACCTCGAGGAGATGGAGAGCAGCGCGGCAGGTCCGGCCAAAACCGCACCGGTCACGGTGGACCTGCGCCGCATCGACCACGGGGGACGCACCTGGGTCGCGGGTCTAGCGCTCTTCCGCGCGCCGACCGAGTGGCGGGGGTTCATCTCCTTCCATCCGGAGCCGACCCAGCCCACGGACGTTGTGTCCGCGGCCCACCGCACCGGGGACGTGTTCCGTGAGGCACGGGCCGACGACGTGCGCGACCGCTTCCGCTCGTTCAGCCCGGACACCCTCGCCGCGTTCCTCCGCTCGACCCTTCCCTGATTGCGGGTTTTTGTAAAAAACCCGGATCGGTCCCGTCACCATTTTTTCTTTCTCACCACGCTGAAAGGCGCGCCCCGTCTCGATTCCTTCTCAGAAAATCCCCAAAACACTGGCCTCATGAGGTTCTGGGAACAGGTGGATATCGTTTGGGGCTCCGCCGTGTAAGATGTTATTGAACATATACTTACGAGACAGAGCGAGATTTTTCCGCGCGCGCTCGACACTCTTGCGTTCGCTAAAAACCGCGGCTAATCTTCCTCCAGCGACACCGGACAGTCGACCACGGTTGTCGCCCAAGATCGGCCCCCCGGCCGTGGTATGCTCCCCAAAATGCGGCGAATTGTAACCATGGGATCCGGTGACGTGTCACGTATGTGGGAGACTTGTTCCGTGCAGCTCACCGTTCGCCTCCCGCGCGACATCGCGCTGCAGGCGGAAGAGGTGCAGCGGGCGGACCCCGAGTTCCTCAGCCGCGTGATCCTGTACGGCCTCACTCGCCGGTCGATCTATCGCCACCTCCGGGAGCAGCGGCCCGTCAACGCCCTCGAGGAAGGGGCGACGGCGCAGCTGACGACGTGAGGCTTGCGGTTCCCACCCTTTCGACTACATACGTTTCCCTGCCCGTGACGGCGCGCGTCTGCGCGCGTCCACGCTCTGCGGTCAACCGCTCGGGGGGGAAGGAGCTTGAACGAAGGCCGCGCCGACGTTCCAGCTCGGGCTGAGGGGAGGGAAGGCGAGGTTCTGAGGGCGAAGTACCTGGACTACTGTTCCGCCCAGGTCGCCGATCTGCTCCTTTTCCTCAGTCCGGACGACATCTATCTCCTCGCCCAGAGGGCCGCCCGCGAACGGGGTGACCCGGGCGAGGTTTCCTATATGCGGATGGTTCAGGTCGCCACCGAGTGGCTATCCGGACAGATCTCCCTCCCCCCGTTCGAGATCTGGGTGGAGGACTACCAGACCCACCCGGATCGCTACGAAGAATACTTCATGGGGCTCTGGGAATCGGAGCTCGTTCGCCCGCAGGAGCACTGAGGGCTCAGCGCGCGAACGGGGCCAGCGTTGCGCGCAGCGCCGCGAGCGTGAACGGCTTGGCGAGCACCGGCCGGCCCGCCTGCTCGAGGAAGGTCTGGGTATCGCGGGAGAGCAGGTCTCCGGACGTGAACAGGATGCGCTCGGTCCACTCTGGATGGGTGGAGCGAATCCACTCGAAGAGCCCCGCGCCCCCCATGCCCGGCATGCGGTAGTCGGTGAAGATCACCGCGTAGTCGTCGTGCCCCCGCGCGAGGGTGGCGACGGCGTCCTCGGCCGACTCCACCACGGTGACGTCGTGGCCGTCGCGCGCCATCAGCGCGGCCACCGAGCGCCCGACCTGCGCTTCGTCCTCCACCACCAGGATGCGGAGCCCTGGGACGGGCTCGGCGGCATCCTCCGCCGCGCTCGGCCGGGCCGCGGGGGACGAGCGGTCCGCGCGCAGGCGCACGACCAGCCGCGCCCCGCCCTCCCCGGGCTCACCGCCTTGGGCCGGGGGGCGGCCCCAGTTGCCCGCCTCCATCTCGCCGCCGTTCTCGCGCACCATCCCGAACGCCATCGCGAGGCCGAGCCCGGTCCCCTCGCCAGCCGCGCGCGTCGTGAAGAAGGGTCTGAACATCGCCTCTGCGACGGCGGGCGAGAGGCCGGTTCCGGTGTCCTCGACGACGATCTCGACCCAGGGGCCCTCCGCGTCGGCGCGCACGACGATCTCGCCGGCCCGCCGCGTCTCGTGGATCGCGTGGCGCGCGTTCGCGAGCAGGTTGTGAAGGACGCGCCGAAGCTGCGCGGCGTTCGCCCGCACGGGCGGCAAATTGGGGGCGACCTCGACCCGCAGATCCACGTTGTGGACCGCCATCTGGTGCTTCTCGAGGTCGACGATCACCTGGATCGCGTCGGCGACCTGGGTCGTGGCTCCGGCTCCGCGGGGCTCCTGCCGCGCGAAGACCTGGAGGTCCCGCACGGTGGCGGCGGCACGCAGCGCCTCCTCCAGGATGGGCGTGCACGTGCTCGCGCGTGTCGCCGACCACCGTCTCGAGCAGGATCTCGGAGAAGTGCACGATCGTGCCGAGCGGGTTGTTGATCTCGTGGGCCACCCCGGTGGCCAGCTCTCCCACGACCGCCAGGTTGTGGGCCTGCATCGCGCGGCGCTGATGCTCCTCGTCCTGCTCCCGCAGCACGCCTCGTTGATAGACGATTCCCACCACGCGCAGCGCGTCCTCGAGCAGGCATTCGTCGGCCACGTTGAGCGGTCGCCCCTCCGGGGCCACGACCACGCACGCGCCGATGGGATCGGCGTCCACGAAGATCGGCAGCGCGACCAGTGTGCGGGCGCCTCCCGCGAGGGGGAGCTCGCGCGCCTGGGGCGGCAGCGTGGGATCGTCCACGTTCAGACGCACCACCCCGCGCGCGCATCGCCTGCGTGGGGGGGCGGTCCTCGTCGGCGGGGGCGCGCTGCCAGGCCGCGCGCACGTGCGGCAGCAGGTGGTCGAGGTGATCCGGGAGCGAAAGCCCGGCGAGCACGAGGTCGGCATCCGCCTTGAAGAAGAGCCCCACCGCGTGAGGTGCCGAAGTACCGCTACAGCCGCACCGCGCTCTCCTGGACCACCGCGCGGGGGTCCGGGTGGCGGGCGATCGCGCGACAGATCTCGGCGAGCACGTCGTTACAGCCCGGAATGGGCGCTTCGTCGAGAGCGCGAGCGGCGTCCGGACGGACGATACCGTCGGTCATGTGGCTCCGCGGCGCGGGCCGCCCGTGGGAGGGCCGAAAAAGGGAGTGGCCGCGACCTTGGGGGGGCTGCGACGATCGGACTTTATGAGGTTGCGATGTAGTTTTCGCAAGGGGTTTCCAAGTCCCCGTCCGTCATGGAAAACGCTCCCCCGCCGGTTTACCTTGTCGCTTCCCCGTCGCAGCACCCCCAACCAGAGAGCTCGGGCATGAGCCGGTCCCTCAACAAAGTCATGCTGATCGGCAACGTCGGGAGCGACCCCGAGGTGCGGGCCACCGCGTCCGGATCGCGCGTCGCGAAGTTCTCCCTGGCGACCAACCGAAGCTTTCAGGACCGGACCGGTCAGCAGCAGGAGAAGACCGACTGGCACCGCCTGACGTTCTTCGGCAAGCTCGCCGACATCGTCGAGCAGTGGGTCCACAAGGGCGACAAGCTCTACGTCGAGGGCCGCGTCGAATACTCGCAGACCCAGGACGACCAGGGTGGCACCCGCTATTGGACCGACATCGTCGTCAACGAGATGATGATGCTGGGTGGGGGTGGGGGTGGGGGCGGGGCCGGTGGGGGCGGCCAGGACGCTGAGTTCAGCGGCGGCAGCCGCCCTGGGCGCGGGGGTGGTGGGGGTGCTGGGGGGGGTGGAGGCGGCGGGGGCGGCGGGTCGGCCCCCGAGCGGCCGCTGTCCGAGCCCGACGACGACCTCCCCTTCTAGCCGACTTCGCTGCCATGAGCGACCTGACGCACCTCCGCGTCGAGTGGGACGGCGACCTGGCGGTGGTCACGATCGACCGCCAGGAGAAGCTCAACGCGCTCAACGCCGAGGTGATGCGCGAGCTGGGCGAGGTGATGGAGCAGCTGCGTGACGACAGCCACGTTCGCGGCGTGGTCCTCACCGGCGCGGGGGAGAAGGCGTTCGTGGCGGGTGCGGACATCGGCGAGCTGTCCCGCATGGACCCCGTCGGTGGGATGACGCTGAGCCGCCGCGGACAGGACCTCTTCCTCGCGATCGAGCGCTTCCCCAAGCCGGTGCTGGCCGCGGTCGGCGGCTTCGCCCTCGGGGGCGGGTGCGAGCTCGCGCTCGCGTGCCACCTGCGGGTGGCGAGCGACAACGCTCGCTTCGGCCTGCCCGAGGTGAGCCTCGGCATTCTGCCGGGGTACGGCGGCACCGTCCGGCTGGCCCGTCTGGTCGGTCTCGGTCGCGCGATCGAGATCACGCTCACCGCCGATCCGGTGGCGGCCGCGCGCGCGCTGGAGATCGGGCTGGTGAGCGCCGTGGTGCCGCGCGCGGAGCTGCTCGGCCGCGCCAAAGAGCTGCTGCGCAGGATCACCCGCAACGGCCCCCTCGCGGTGCGGCTCGCGCTCGAATCGATCTACGGGGCGCTCGACTCGACCACCGCCGCGGCGATGGACCACGAGGCCGCCCTTTTCGGCCTGCTCGCGTCCACCGCGGACATGCGCGAGGGGCTGGGCGCCTTCCTGGAGAAGCGGAAACCGGGGTTCACGGGCCGCTGAGTCGAGGGGCGCTTTCGGGAGCCTGCTCCGGTTCCCAATTCGACTATAATCCGAGCCGGGGTCCAGGCCCGTTCTGGGTGGCCAGAAACCGTGACGTGTCAAGGCCTTTTCGGGCCCTCCCCCCGGATGGCGCGGGAACCCTAAAAATTGTAAATTATCGCATGCAGAAAGGGCCCTTCCGGAGGGACGCCGGGTGCATCTGAGCGGGATCCAGCTCCGGCACTTCCGGAACCTGGGCTGCCAGGATCTCGAGATTCCCACGGAAGGGCTCGCGCTGGTCGGTGATAACGCCCAGGGGAAGTCGAATTTCCTCGAAGCGATCTACTATCTGGAGACGTTTCGATCCTTTCGCGGCGCGCCCGACGAGCAGCTGATCGGGATCGGCGAGGAGCTCTTCCGGGTGGCGGGGACGCTGGACGCGGGGGAGCGCGGGCGGCGCGCCGTGAGCGCGGCATACCAGAAGCGCGGCAAGCGGAAGAAGGTGACGGTGGACGGGGCCGAGCCGGAGCGGCTCGGGGACGCGCTGGGAACGCTCGCAGCGGTGATCTTTTCCCCTGCCGACGTGGCGCTGGTGAGCGGCGGCCCCCCGGAGCGCAGGCGCTTTCTCGACATCGTGCTGTCGCTCAACACGCCCGGTTATTTGCGCGCGCTCCAGCATTTTCGGCAGGTGCTGTCGCAGCGGAACGCGGCCCTCAAGGAAGAGCCCCGCTCGAGCGAGCGGGTGCGGCCCTGGGACGACGGCCTGGTGCGGTGGGGGGCGAAGGTGCTGGGCGAGCGACGCGCATGGGTGCGCGAGCGCGCCGGCGCCTTCCGCGAGATCTACGAGGCGGTCGCGGGCGCGGGTCAGTCGGCGGCCCTCCGTTACGTGCCCGGGGTGCCGCTCGAGGGCGCCGAAACGGAAGAGGCGGTGGCGGAGGCGTACCGCGAGGCGTTGGCGGGCTCGCGCGACCGCGAGGCGAGGATGGGCGCCACCGTCGTCGGGCCGCACCGGGACGACCTGGAAGTGAGCCTGGTGGGACCGGCGGGGCCGCTCGGCGCGCGCGACTTCGGCTCGGGCGGGCAGTGGCGCACGGCCGCGCTGGCGCTCCGCCTGGTGGAGGCGCGCACGATCCGTGACCGGCGCGGCCGCCCGCCTCTGGTGCTGGTGGACGACGTGTTCGCCGAGCTCGACCAGGGCAGGAGCGAGCGCGTGCTCAGTCTGCTCGAGCGCGAGGAGACCGGCCAGGTCATCCTGACCGCGCCCAAGGAGAGCGACGTGCGTTTTCGTGGCGACACGCTGCCGCGCTGGCGGATCGCATCCGGACGCATCGGCGCATGAGTGGAACGCGGCCGCGGAGCGGCAATGCCCAGGGCGGCGCGGCGCGCCCGCCCAAGGGGCCGGAGCGGATCGGCGGGCTGGTCGAGCGCTTCCTCGAGGGGAGCGGCGTCGCCGAGCAGGTGAAGCGGCAGAGCGTGCTCGAGGAGTGGTCGGAGCGGGTGGGAGAGGCGATCGCCGCGGTGACCCACGCGCGCGCGATCTCCGAGGGGACGCTGTTCGTGGAGGTACGCTCGAGCCCGTGGCTGATGGAGCTCGAGATGATGAAGGGCGACATCCTGAAGCGCGTGAACGTGGGGCGGGACGACGCTGCGATCGAGCGGATCGTGTTCGTGTTGGGCGAGCAACGCTGACCGGGACGGAGCATGGCGGAGAAGAAGGACGGCAAGAAACAGGAGGACGGCGAGTACACAGCCGGCCAGATCACGGTCCTCAAGGGCCTCGAGGCCGTGCGCAAGCGGCCCGGCATGTACATCGGCTCGACTTCGGGACGGGGCCTCCACCATCTCGTGTATGAGGTGGTGGACAACTCCATCGACGAGGCGATGGCCGGGTACTGCACCGAGGTGAAGGTCACGGTGCACCAGGGCAATGTGGTCAGCGTCGAGGACAACGGTCGCGGCATCCCGGTGGACGTCCATCCCACCGAGAAAATCCCGGGCGTCGAGCTCGCGCTCACCGTGCTGCACGCCGGCGGCAAGTTCGACAAGAGCTCCTACAAGGTCTCGGGCGGCCTGCACGGCGTCGGCGTGAGCGTGGTGAACGCGCTCTCCGAGGTGCTCGAGGTGGAGATCCGCCGCGGCGGCCGCCTCTACCACCAGCGCTACGTGCGCGGCGGCAAGACGAAGGAGCTCGAGGATCTGGGCAAGGCGAAGGGAACCGGCACCAAGGTCACCTTCCAGCCGGATCACGAGATCTTCACCGAGCTCGAGTTCAACTACGACATCCTCTCCAACCGCCTGCGTGAGCTCGCCTTCCTGAACAAGGGGCTCACGATCGTCTTCACCGACGAGCGGGGCGGACAGGAGGCGGCCGAGACCTACCACTACGACGGCGGTCTCGCCGAGTACGTGGCGTTCCTGCGCGGCAGCCGCGGCGCGCTGCACGAGAAGGTGATCTACTTCGAGACCAGCCGGCCGGAGGCCGAGATCGAGCTGGCGATGCAGTACGACGACGGCTTTGCGGAGAACACGCACACCTTCGTCAACAACATCAACACCCACGAGGGCGGCACCCACCTGACCGGGTTCAAGGCCGCCCTCACGCGCACCATCAACGACTACGCGCGCCGGACGGGTCTGTTCAAGAAGGACGACAGCCTGTCGGGCGACGACGTGCGCGAGGGGCTCACCGCGGTGCTGTCGGTGCGGGTCATGGAGCCCCAGTTCGAGGGGCAGACCAAGACCAAGCTGGGCAACAGCGAGGTGCGCGGCGCGGTCGAAACCGCGGTCAACGAGCAACTCGCGATCTTCCTGGACGAGAACCCGAAGGTCGCGCGCGCGATCATCGACAAGTCGCTCCAGGCCGCGCGCGCCCGCGAGGCCGCGCGCAAGGCGCGCGACCTGGTGCGCAAGAAGAGCGCGCTCGAGGGCGGCGTCCTGCCGGGCAAGCTCGCCGACTGCTCAATCTCCGATCCGGCGATGTGCGAGCTGTACATCGTCGAGGGCGATTCGGCCGGGGGGAGCGCGAAGCAGGGCCGCGACCGCTCCTACCAGGCGATCCTGCCGCTCAAGGGCAAGATCCTGAACGTGGAGCGCGCGCGCATCGATCGCATTCTGGGTAATGAAGAGATCCGCGCGATGATCACGGCGATCGGGACCGGCATCCGCGAGGACTTTGACCTCAAGGACGCGCGCTACCACAAGATCATCGTCATGACCGACGCGGACGTGGACGGCGCGCACATTCGCACCCTGCTGCTGACGTTCTTCTTCCGGCAGATGCGGGAGTTGATCGAGGCCGGCTACGTCTACATTGCGCAGCCGCCGCTGTACCGCGTCGCCAAGGGCAACAAGGAGCACTACGCGTACTCGGATGACGAGCGCGACCAGGTCGTGAAGCGTCTCACGAACGGGAAGCCCGAGGAAGCGAAGGGGCTCAACATCCAGCGCTACAAGGGGTTGGGCGAGATGAACCCCGATCAGCTCTGGAAGACGACGATGGATCCCGACTACCGGACCGTGATGCAGGTGCGCATCGAGGACGCCGCCATCGCGTCGATGCTCTTCGATCAGCTCATGGGCGACGACGTCGAGCCGCGCCGCCAGTTCATCGAGAAAAACGCCAGATACGTGAAGAACCTGGACGTCTAGGGGCCCGCATGGAGATCGGTCTCTACACGTTCGCGGAGACCTCCCCGAGCGCCGGCTCGGCCCGCGACCGGCTCCGCGATCTGCTCGAGGAAGTCGAGCTCGCGGACCAGGTGGGATTGGACGTCTACGGCGTGGGCGAGCACCACCGGCCCGACTTCGCCGTATCGGCGCCTGCGGTGGTGCTCGCAGCGGCCGCCGCACGCACCCGCAATATCCGCCTCACTTCCGCGGTCACCGTCCTCAGCTCGGCCGACCCCGTTCGCGTCTTCCAGGACTTCGCGACGCTGGACCTGATCTCGAATGGGCGCGCCGAGATCATGGCGGGACGGGGCTCGTTCATCGAATCGTTCCCTCTGTTCGGTCAGAATCTCGACGACTACGACGAGCTGTTCGCCGAGAAGCTCGGCCTGCTGCTGGCGCTGCGCGAGCGGATGCGGGTGACGTGGGTGGGCAGGCACCGGCCGGCGATCCACGATCTGGGCGTGTATCCGCGACCCGTGCAGGAGCCGCTCCCCGTCTGGATCGCGGTCGGGGGCACACCGCGCTCGGTCGCGCGCGCGGGCGCGCTCGGCCTCCCGCTCGCGCTCGCGATCATCGGCGGCGAGCCCGCCCGCTTCGCCCCGCTCCTGGAGCTGTATCGGGAGAGCGCGAGCGCCGCCGGGCACGCCGCCGCCGCGCTGCCCGTCGGCATCAACTCCCACGTTTTCGTGGCGGACCGCTCCCAGGACGCGGCCGACGCGTTCTTCCCTTCCTACGCGGAGACGATGACGCGCATCGGGCGGGAGCGTGGGTGGCCGCCGGTCACGCGTGCGCAATTCGAGCGGTCGCGCGCGCCGGACGGGGCGCTCGCGGTGGGGAGCCCGCAGGAGGTGATCGACAAGATCCTCGCGCAGCACGAGATCTTCGCGCACACCCGGTTCCTGGCTCAGCTCACCGTGGGGCCGATGCCGCACGCCGCCGTGATGCGCGCGATCGAGCTGCTCGGCACCGAGGTGGCGCCCGCCGTGCGCAGGGCGACCGCCGCTCCGGGCAATGCCTGAGGGGTTGTTGGCGGGCCGTTCCCAACCCATCGTTTCCCCTTCACGTCGATGATCGCCCACACAGGAGCAGCTGAAACATGAGCCGCGTGGTGACCCAGAAGCGCTTCGACACGATGGCGGCCGCCAGGGGCACGGCGGGGAACGGCAAGATGGGGAGCGCGGTGCCGATCCAGGAGGTGTTCGGGCAGAACACGTTC
>CAXNGW010000053.1:0-9875 GCA_964201975.1 Longimicrobiales bacterium
CGAGGACCGCTCGCTCCCTCTCGTGGATGTGTTCGCGCGCTTTCGGGGCGGCGTCTCGAACTTTCCGCGCGCCTACTACGCCGCCGCCAGCGCGCTCCCCGCGGTGGTCCGTTCCGGCGGCACCCGGTCGATCCCTCCCGACTCGCTCGACGCGCTCTTCGAGCAGTACGCGATCAGCACGTCGATGGGCGGTGGTGGAGAAAGCTCGTTCGCCAGCCTCAATACCCTCGTCAGGAATCTGGACGTCGCGCTGGACCTGTTCGGCGACATGCTCAAGCACCCGGGCTTCGCGCCCGCACTCGTCGAAGTGTGGCGTGGGCAGCAGCTCGAGAGCGTGCGCCGCCGCGGGGACGACCCCGGCACGCTCGCGTTCGGCGAGTTCAACCGCCTCATGTTCGGGGATCATCCCATCGGGTGGGAGATGGACAGTACGGACCTGGAGCCGGACGACGTCTTACGCGAGCGATTGGAGTGGGTGCACCGACGCGTGCTCTGTCCGGCCAACCTCATCCTCGGCGTCAGCGGCGACATCGGCTGGGCGGAGCTGGAGCCCAAGCTAGAGGCGCTCATGGCGGGCTGGCCCGCGTGCGCCGCCGCGCTCGACCGCGCGCCCGTCCCGACGCTGCGCCGCACGCCGGGCGTCTTCCTCATCCAACGGCCGCTGGAGCAGAGCGTGGTGGTGATGGCGCACGTCGCCGACGTGCGCCAGGGCGACACCGAGGAGTTCTACGCCTCCCGGATCGGCAGCTCGATCCTGGGCAGCGGCGGGCTGTCGAGCCGCCTCATGACCAAGCTGCGCACCGAGAAGGGATACGCGTACAGCGCGTCCTCGCTGTGGACGACCCCGGTTCGCTACGAGGGGCTCGTGGGGGCGCTCACCCGCACCAAGAGCGAGACCACGGTCGCTGCGATCCGGCTGATGCTCGGCACCATCGCCGAGATGACCGAGCAGCCTCCGACGGCCGAGGAGGTGGACCGGTCGGTGGACGAGATCGTGAACGGCTTCGTGTTCAACTTCGAGTCGCCGGCCCAGATCGTCGCGCGCCGGATGGCCTTCCTCGCTGAGCGGCTCCCCGACGACTGGCTCCAGCGTTATCTCGCGGGCATCCAGAAGATCTCCCCGGACGACATCCGGAGCGTGTTCCGCCGCCACGTGCACCCCGACCAGATGGTGATCCTCGTGGTCGGCGATCCCACGCGGCTCGACGAGCCCCTCGAGCACCTCGGGCCGGTGACCGTGCTCGACGTCGCTCCCCCTCCCGCCGCCGGCGGCGACCGCTAGACGGTCAGCGCACGCCGACGTGCAGGGCGACGATGCCGCCTGTGAGCAGCGACCAACGCGCCTCCCGAAATCCCGCCTTCCGCATGCGCTCGGCCAGCTCCGCCGGGCCGGGGAATTCCTGCACCGACGCAGGCAGATAGGTGTACGCCCAGGGGTGCCCGGACACCCAACGGCCCACCCGCGGCAGCACCTGGTGAAAGTAGAACAGGTAGAGGCTCCGCAGCAGAGCATTGGGCGGCGTCGTGAACTCGAGCACCACCAGCCGCGCCCCCGGCCGAAGGACGCGCGCGAACTCGGCCAGCCCCCGGTCCAGGTCGGCGAGGTTGCGCACACCGAAGCCGACGGTGGCCCCGTGAAAGGTCCCGCTCGGGAAGGGAAGGCGAAGGGCATCCCCGCACACGGGGGCCACAGGTGCCTTCGCCACCTTGGGGAGCCCCTCGACCAGCATGGGGAGCGCGAAGTCCGACCCTACCACGCGTCCCGTGAACCCAGGCTGGCCGGCGAGCTGCAGGCTCAGGTCGAACGTCCCCGCGCACGCATCCAGGTAGAGCCCGCTCGGATTCGCCTCCCAGCCGAGAGCGGCGATCGCGCGGCGCCGCCAGCGGCGGTCCACGTTCAGGCTGAGGACGTGGTTCAGCAGGTCGTAGCGCGGCGCGATCTCGGAGAAGAGCCGCCTGACCTGACGCTCCCGGTCCTGGCCGCGACCCGGCACGAAGGCGTCGGGGGCTCTGCGCGTACTCGTCATGACAGCGGGGGGGTGGCCTCTGTAGGTTGAGCGAAGCGGGGCCTACCCCCTGGGGGTGGGGCGGGTCCGGCGGGTGAAACCCGGGGCGCCCGCACCCCGTACGGCGATGCACCATGCCCCCGAGCCTCGCCGATGCCTCCGCCCCGACCCTCGTGTGGGGGGACGCGCACCCGCGACCCGGAATCAGCGCCCTGGCCTTCGACTACGCCAAGGCCGACGATCGCGAGCTGGCATCCCTGGCCGGCCAGGGCCGCGAGGCTGCCTTCCGGGAGCTCCTCTCCCGCTACGAGCGCCCGGCCTTCTCCCTCGTCTACCGCATGGTGCGCGACCGTACCCTGGCCGAGGACCTCGCCCAGGAGACGTTCATCCGCGCGTTCAACGCGATCGCCAGCTACGACCCGGCGTACCGGTTCTCAAACTGGATCTTCAAGATCGCGAACAACCTGACCATCGATCATTTGCGACGTCGCAAGCTCGACACCGTCTCCATCGATGGATCTCCGCACGCCACCAGCCGCTACGAGGAGGAGCGCACCAGCCTGGCGCTCGTATCCGGCGAGGAGAGCCGCGCGGCCTACGTCGAGAACAAGGAGCTCGGTGGCCAGATCGAGCAGGCCATCGGCACCCTCCGACCGGAGTATCGGACCGTGATCCTGCTGCGCCACGTGGAGGGGCATGCGTACGAGGAGATCGCCGACGTGATGGGCATCCCGCTGGGGACCGTGAAGACCTACCTGCACCGCGCGCGGGCCGAGCTCAAGGAGAGGCTGACGGATGTGGCTTTCTGAGCGGCCGGCTGCCGAAACTCGCGGCCGCCCCACCCCGTAGGGTGGGACGACACCCGCACCAGGTCACCGAGGCACGATGAGCGACCCCATTCGACACCTGAGCGACGAGCGGATCCAGGAGTGGCTGGACGGGCAGATCCCTGCGGGGGAGATCGCCCAGATCCAGTCGCACCTGGACGGCTGCATTCGCTGCCGCGCCGAAGCCGAGGGGTGGCGCGCGCTGGTCGCTGGCCTGTCCTCCCTTGCGGCGCTCGCCCCCACTTCCGGGTTCGCGGGGCGGGTGCTCGACGCGGTCGGTCGCTCTGCTCCGGAGCGGGAGTCCCTGGCCGCGCGGATCGGGGCCCGGCTCCTGGACTGGGTCGCCGACGACGCCGCAGCAGCCCACCCGGGTCCAGGCGGCCTCCAGGATTTCATCGAGGGAGCGCTCTCAGGCCGCCAGGCAACGCGCGTCCGGAGCCATCTCGCGGCGTGCGAGACGTGTCGGCACGAAGCCAAGGGATGGGGCGCGCTGCTCCACGAACTGGCCGCGCTGCCGCACCTGGCCCCCTCCCCCGCCTTCGTGCCCTCGATCATGGCGCGCGTGCGGATGCCGGCGCCGGTGCGGGTCGCGCTGGCGCGTCGCGCGCTCGATCGCGTCCGCGCGCTCGCCGGACCCCGCTACCGCAGGGCCTGGGCGGCCGCCGCCGGTGTGGCGCTCACCCCTGCGGTCGCCGGCAGCCTGGTGGCGTACGCGATCTTCAGCCATCCGCTCGTGACGGTGGGCAACCTGGTCAGCTTCCTGTGGCTGAAGGGAACCGCCGCCGCCGGCGCGTTCGGCAACGGCGCCGTCAACGGCCTGGTGCAGAGCGCCGCGCTGTTCCGCGCCTGGACCGCGCTCGACACCCTGGTCAGCTCTCCGGCCGCGGCCGGGGCGGGCTTGCTCGCCTTCTCGGTGCTGACCCTCGCCGCGATCTGGGTCCTGTACCGCAACCTGTTCACTGCTTCGACGGCGCATGCGTATGCCAAAGCTGCCTGATCTGCTCCGTCCGCTCCTGATCGCGGCGCTGACCTGGGGACTCGTCCCCGCGACCGCCGCGGCCCAGGCGCGCGCCATCGTCGCCAAGGAAATTTGAGTCGGCAGGAGCGAAGCTTCGCTCCGCCTCGAGTTCGAGGACGGCGCCGAGCTGGAGGTGACGCTCGACGACCGGTCGGTGCGCGTGGACGGCGACGTCGTGGGCACGTACGAGGCCGGGGGCGCGCTCGATACCGCGTGGAGGGCGCTCCTCGGCGAAGCCGTGTCGCTCGACGACGTCGCGCTGGCGCTGCACCTGCGCGACTGGACGCCGCCGGAGGTGCCGGAGGCCGAGCGGGCAGCCGCGCTCGCCGTGGATCAAGCGCTCGAGCGCGAGATCGCGGTAACTGCGCTCGACCCCGACGCCCTGCCCGCGGTGCCCGGCGCGGCCAATCTCGACCGCGCGATGAGCGCGCTGGTCGGCCGACCGCGCCGCATGCTCGAGCTGGCCGAGGCCATCGGCGACCTCGACCTGGAGGGAGTGCGCGTGCACGTCGGCGAGGACGTGACGGTCGCGGAAGGCGAGACCGTGGTGGGCAGCATGGTGATGGTGGATGGGGACCTCGAGGTGCGCGGCGAAGTGGACGGGAGCGTCGTGGTGGTCGGGGGCGCGCTCCGCCTGCCCGAAGGCGGCCGCGTCACTGGCGACGTGCGCCTGTCCGACGCGCGCATCTTCCGCGACGGCGGCGAGGTCGAGGGCGACGTCGCCAACGTCCGCCGCGACCGCGACATGGTCGATCGCGACCGCGTCCGCGACGAAATTCGGAGCGAGCTCCGCGACGAGCTGCGGGACGAGTTCGAGAGCCGCAGGGAGGGAGGGATGGCCTTCGCCCCCTTCCGCCGGGTGGGTCGCGCGATCGGCGAGCTGATCGGCAGCTTGGTGAGCATCCTCGTGGTCGGGGTGGTTGGCGGCGGCGCGGCGGTGTACTTCGTCCGCGAGAACCTCGAGGTGATCGCGGAGACGGCGCGGCGAGCGCCGCTGCGGGCGGGCATGGTGGGATTCGCCGGGGCCTTCCTCACGGTGCCAGTGTGGATCCTGGGCGCGCTCGCCCTGATCGTGACGATCGTCGGCATCCTCGCGCTCCCCTTCTGGATCGTGCTCTTCCCCGTCGCGGTGGTCCTCGCCGCGGCCGTGGGCTACCTCGCGGTGGCCGAGGGGGTGGGCGAATGGCTGGCGCGCCAGCGCCACCCGAAGCTGAATTGGGTGCGCCTTTCCAACCCCTATTCGACCGTCGTGGCCGGGGTGGGCGCGCTGTCGATTTGGTTCGTCGCGGCGAACGCGGTCCAACTGCTCGGTTTCTTGGGATTCGTCTCGGTACTGCTCACGATCTTCGGCTGCATGGTGACCGCCGCCGCGGTCCTGGTGGGCTTCGGTGCGGTGCTCCTCACGCGCGGCGGGCGGCGCCCCGACTACCCAGCGGAGGGAGGCGCCTTCTGGGGTGATCCCTGGGACGAGGATCTCGGCTTCGGCGGCTCGCCGAGCACCCCGCCTTCGGAGGGACCCGTGGGCGGCCCGGCAGAGGCCCACGGTCCCGATGCGGGCGAGACGACGTGAACGCGCGCCGTATCGCCCGCATCGGCGTGACCCTGGCAGCGGTGACCCTGGCCGCCGCCTCGACGCTCGAGGCGCAGAGGCTGCGCACCGTCACTACCTCGCGTCAGCTCGGACGCGAGCGCGAGCTGGACGTGCGGATCACCTACGGGGCCGGGTGACTCACCGTGCGTCCCGCACCCGAGGGTCTGCTCTATCGCATGCAGCTCCGCTACGACGAGGACCTGTTCGATCCGGTCTCGGAATTCGACGGTCGCAGCCTGCACCTCGGGGTGGACGCCCGCGGACGCAACATCCGCGTGGGCAAGCAGGAGGGTGGCGATCTCGAGGTCGAGCTGACCCGCGCCGTCCCAATGGCGCTCCGGCTCGAGTTCGGAGCGGGCCGCGCCGACGTGGACCTGGGAGGCCTTTCCCTCACCGGCCTGGACGTCCAGACGGGCGCGGCCGAGGCGCTGCTCGACGTATCCCGCCCCAACCCGTCCCATATGGACGTGGCCACGCTCCAGGTCGGCGCCGCGGAATTCACCGCGCGCAAGCTCGGGAACCTGAACGCGCGCCGCATCGAGGTGAGCGCAGGGGTCGGCGACGTCACCATCGACCTGACCGGCCAATGGCAGCAGAACGCCGACGTACAGGTGAAGATGGGACTCGGGTCGCTCGAACTGCGCTTCCCCGACGGGGTCGGCGTCAAGCTCGAGGCGAAGACGTTCCTCACCTCGGTGGACACCGAGGGCCTCGTGAAGCGCGGCGACGCCTACTATTCGCTCGACTGGGATCGGGCGCCCCGCCGCATCGCCGTGCGGGTAGAAGCCGCGTTCGGCAGCGTGAACGTGCGCTGGGCGCGCTGACCTTTCCTGCACGGCCTCCACGAGAATCTTTTCGGGCCCGGATGCGTATTGCATCAAGGGAACGGCTTCGGTTCCTCTCGTGCCGGACATGCACACGGCTTCACCGCCGTGAGGAGTTCACAAAATGGGGTCCCTGCTCACGTTCCTGTTCGTCGGCCTGATCACCTTGGTCGTGGCCGGCGTCGTCCTGGCGGTCGTCGGGACCGTCTTCTCGCTCACGCTCGGACTGGCCGCGTTCCTCCTCTTCAAGGTGGCGCCGGTCCTGCTGATCGGCTGGGCGGTGGTCAAGCTGATCGAACGAAAGCGGGGGGGGGGCGCGATCTCGGACGCCGACCGGAAGTGGCTGGAAGGCGAGTGAGGTAGGCGAGGCCGTCCGGCGTCAGCGTCTGGCTGCGGTGGCCCCCAGGCGCTCCCACAAGCGGCTCGCCACGGCCCGCAGGGCGCGGCCCGCCGGCCCCTCGGGATCGGCAAGCACGGTCGGTCGCCCCAGATCCCCCGCGCTCGCGACCGCCGCGTCCAAGGGGATGCGGCCGAGAAAGGGGATGCCCATCTCGCCGGCGAGGCGCTCGCCGCCCCCCCGCCCGAACACGTCCGTCTCCTCACCGCAATGCGGGCAGACCCATCCGGCCATGTTCTCGACGACGCCCAGAACCTGGGTGTTCACGCGTTCGAACATCTTGATGCCTCGACGCACGTCCCCAGTGGCCACGTCCTGAGGGGTCGTGACCATGACTGCGCCGTCCAGGTCGATGGTCTGCGCTAGCGTCAGCTGCGCGTCTCCGGTGCCGGGCGGCATGTCCACCACCATCATGTCCAGCTCCCCCCACTCGACCTGCTCGATGAACTGCTTCAAGATCCCAGCGATGAGCGGCCCCCGCATGATCGCCGGCTGCTCCTTCTCGAGCAGGAAGCCTAGGCTCATGAGCCGCACGCCGTGCGCCTCCAGGGGCTCGATCCGAACCTGACCCTTGCCGCCGGTAACGCGCGGGCGGCGCTGCTCGCCGAACATCAGCGGGATGTTGGGACCGTAGATATCGGCGTCGAGCAGCCCCACGCGCAGACCGTCGGCCGCCAGCGCGGCGGCGAGGTTAGTGGCGACCATCGATTTGCCGACCCCTCCCTTCCCCGAGCTCACGGCGACGATGCGATCCACGCGGGGGAGAAGCCCCGGGCGCGGCGTCGGCGCCGGCACCGACCCGGGCTTGAGAACCTTGGCGCCAGCGGGCGCGCTGGGGCCACCGGCACCGCCGAGCCGCGGGAGCTGAACGTTCACCTTGACCTCGGACACTCCGCTCAATTCCTCGACCGCCTGACGGGCCGCTTTGACCAGCGTGCTGGGGTCCTCGGGCTTCAGGTGGAACGAGAAGCGCACGCGCCCGCCCGCATCGACCTCGATATCCTGAACACGCCCGCTCTTCACCAGGTCGTCGGCACCGGCCGCGGTGACGTGCGAGAGGGCGGTGATGACGGACCCCTTCAACGTGGTGACGTCCATGTTCCAAACCCCGCGATGTGGGATGGTCTTCAGATAAAAAAAGGCGCCGCCCCGAGAGCCGGGGGGCGCACAGGACCCGCCCGGGAGGGGCGTTAGACCGCTGTCACCTCGATTACTTCTGGCACCGCGCGTTTGACCCGCGTCTCGATGCCGTCCTTGAGCGTCGCCATCGAGATGGGGCAGGTTTCGCACGCGCCCATGAGGCGCACCCGCACGAGCCCGGCCGACTCGTCGTATTGGATGAGCTCAACGTCGCCGCCGTCCGCCTGGATGGCGGGGCGGATCGACCGGAGCACTTCTTCGATACGCTCCCGAGCGGACACGTTGCGAGCCCCCTGGAAAGAGCGTGAATTCCTGCAAAAATCTAGATCCAGGATCGCCCTCCGGTCAACGGCTGGGGCACCGGCTGGCGAGGCTTCCAGGCCACGATTCTATTGCGCCCCGCCCTGAGAGCATGCGAAACTTATTTCGAATAATCCAAAACAAAGCCCGCCGGGCCGAGGCCGCCCTCGGCCGTGCCGACACGGCCGGCTCGCGGCGCTGGAAACAAATGAATCCAGAACCGAGCCTGCGCCCCTACGGGGACACGCAGCCCGAGCGGAGCGGTCCCACCCCACACCTGTCCGACTATTGGCAGGTGGTGGCGCGGCGCCTTTGGCTCGTCCTCCTCGTGTTCGGGGTGACCACCGCCTCCGCCATCTGGGCGGTATCACGCCAGCGGGTCTATTTCCAGTCTCACCTCTCCCTCCAGGTCAACGATCCCGCCCAGACCGCGCGCAGTCTGGTGGCGCCGGGACGGGTGTCCGGCCTCGACATTTTCGTGGATCCGATCGAGTCGGAGATCCAGGTGCTCCGCTCGACCCCGATCGCGGCCGCTGTCGTCGATTCGCTGGGTCTCCGGCTGAAGCCGACGTCGTCGGACTACGTGAGGTCCGAACTCTTCAGGGACGTGCGGGTGAGCCCGGGGGCGCGCGAGGAACGATTCGATCTCGTCTACGACGGAGAGGGGCGCAGCGACGAGCTGCGCGCGCAGGACGGCGCGGTGATCGGCACGGCCGGGGTCGGCACCCGGATCGAGACACCGTCCGTGGGCTTCCAACTGCAGGCGCCTCCCGAGGAGACGCGCGGGTACACGGTCGAGCTGGTCGCCACCGCCGCCGCCGCCGTGGAGGTCGCGACCAACCTGTCGGCAACGCCGCGCGCAAGCACGAACCTGATCGACGTGTACTTCATCGCGCCCGATCCCGTGATCGTCCCCCGCGTGCTCGACGTGGACGCCGCCGAGCTGCGCCAGAAAGGCGCGGATCGCGTGGCGCGCCGCGCAACCGCCGATATCGACTTCGTCGAGCAGCGCCTGGACAGCGCCCGCTTGCAGCTCGCACGCTCGGCCGCCGGCATCCGGGCCTTCAAGCGGTCGCCCGCGTACACGACTCTGTCGACGCAGGAGCAGGCGCTCGTCACGCGCATGCAAAATCTCGACGAGGAGATGCGAGCGCTGGACGAGCGCCGGAGCGCGCTGTCGGGCGTCGAGCGTGAGCTTCGCGCCAAGGGCCCGGCGCAGGCGGATCTGGCCGCGGTGATCGCGCAGCTCCCCGAGGGCGCCAATCCCGAGGTGCGCCGACTGGTGGACCAGATCCAACAGAAGCGCACCGAGCTGCGTTCGCTCCTGACCGAGGAACAGCTGGCACCGGGGCAACCCCCGCGTCCAATACGTGCAGAGCGAGCTCGCGTCGCTGGGGGGCCAGCTGCTGGAGGCCGTGGAGGCCAGCGTCCGCGTGGTGGGCGAGCAGCTCGCGGAGCAGAGCAACGAGGGCGACCGCATCCGTCAGGCGCGGCAGCAGTTCCCCGACCTCCAGAACCAGCTCCAGGCCCTGGAGGAGCAGCGCTCGATCGACCAGGCGACATTCTCTTTCCTCCAATCCCAACTCTACCAGGCACAGATCACGCGCGCGGCGATCGGCCCCTACGTAGAGGTGATCGACCCCGCTTCGGGCGCCATCCCCATCGATCCGCGCGGGCGGATGAACGTGGTGCTGGGCGCCCTCCTCGGCATCATCCTCGGCGTGGGCGCCGCGTTCTTCCTCGAGTACCTCGACCGCACCGTGCGCACCAGC
>CAXNGW010000054.1:0-9838 GCA_964201975.1 Longimicrobiales bacterium
CAATCTGCAGGCTGGGCGCGCCGTGCCGCTCGGGTTCCTGTGGCACGACGTCGCGGCAGGTCTCGTCGGCTCCTACGATTTCATCGTCACGAACCCGCCGTTTCATCACGGGCGTGCGGACCAACCCGAGATCGGACGCGCCTTCATCACGGCGGCCGCCGGAGCGCTCCGACCCGGGGGGCGGTTGTTCCTGGTCGCCAACCGGCATCTTCCGTACGAGGCGACCCTGGCGACCCACCTCCGCGACGTGCACAAACGCGACGAGCGCGATGGCTACAAGGTGCTCGAAGGCATCAAGGGCGTGTCATGAAGCTGGCGAAGTATCTGGCCAACCTGGGCTACGGCAGTCGCCGGGACGCCATGGCGCTCGTGGCCGCAGGTCGCGTCACGGATGAAGCGGGCAATCGCGTCGAGGAAGGAGCGGCCTTCGCCCATGACTCGTTGCGGATCGATAACGAGCCGCTCGACCCCGCTCCGGGCGCCGTGATGATGCTGCACAAGCCGGTCGGCTATACGTGCTCGACCACGGATCCCGGAGCCACCATCTATGAGCTCGTTCCGGCGAGGTTTCCCCATCGGAGGCCACTGGTCGCACCCATCGGCCGCCTCGATCGCGACAGCTCGGGGTTGCTCTTGCTCACCGACGACGGTGCTCTCCTGCACCGCATCACTGCGCCCAGATCGCACCTGCCCAAAGTCTACGAAGTCACGTTGGCGCAACCGCTACGAGGCGACGAGGCCGACGTCTTTATCGCCGGAACCCTCGTCTTGAAATCCGATACCAGCCCGCTCGCTCCGGCGATGTTGCACGTCTTGGAGCCCCACAAGGTGCGGCTGACGGTGACGGAAGGACGATATCATCAGATTCGCCGGATGTTCGCCGCGGTGGGCAATCGCGTGACCGCCTTGCATCGCGCGAGCGTCGGGGGGCTCGCACTTGGCGACCTGGCGGTGGGAAAGTGGCGCGTCCTTGGCCGCGGGGACATCGATCGGATTTTTCAGACCGATGGGGTCGCCGGCCTGACATGAGCCCCACGTGTCACTCGTTCCTCACCCTGTCCCGTTGCTTCTCCCAGCGTATCTCGATCGCCCGTCTCAGGGGCGGATGCCTCACGCGCGAGATCCAGCGGGATAGCGACTCATCGGAAAACCCCGTCGGGAGCTCAACCTCTGGAAGATGGGTAAAGCGCCGCCCCTTGCGGGCCGAGAGATAGAGGATGTCGAACAGAGCTTTCTCGGGATCGGCGATATCGAAGCTCCACGAAGGACGGTGCTTTTTAAACCCGGCGAGGAGTTCCGGTTGGATCTGGTAGAACTCGAATCTCCCAACGGGTGTGTCCAGGGGAGGGCGCTGCGCGGTCGTCATCACCTGGATGGCTGCCGGGATCTGATCGATCATCCCGTGGAGGTTCAGGGCCGACAAGAGGGAGACGTAACCGGTCAGTGGCTTCCGGAAGAGGTGCGGGACCACAGAATATGGGGAGAAGTCGGGATGGCTGGTGACTGCCCAGATGCCCCGCTTTACGTGGGTGACCAGATTCTGCCTTGCCAGGTCGCTGAGATCGCGCGAGGCGTTCGCGAGGGTCACGCAGGCGGTCTTGGCGACAGCAGCCGTCGTGAATACCGGTGAGCGCGGCAGCATCTCACCCCAGACCGCCCGTGCGACCCGCTTCATGGTTCGTCCTGCCTGCCCAGGATCTGATTGATCAAGGACGCCGTCGTAAGCCTCGCCAGGTCCCATGCCTGGGTTGTTCCCATCTCCGCGCGGGCTCCTTCATCCAGGAACTCGGCGACCTGGCCCTCGAACTCGTGAAACGAAAGGTCGAATGCGCGATCCCTGGCTCGCTCGAGGACTTCCCTACGGAGCAACGCTGCGAGCGAGCTGGTGAGCCGTTCCTCCACCACATCCCCGACCAGCACGCGCAGGTCGAAGACGTCTCTGGCCTGCACCTCTCTCCTGCCGCTGAGCGCCTCGATCTTCTGCCGGATGGCCGCTGTGCGCGCGTAATGCCTGATCGGGGTGGGATCGAGTCCGTACCGACCCGTGATCAGCGGTGAAGGAAGCTCGCGCAGCACCTCATCCGCTGGATGCAATCCCCGAAACGACACCTCTATCTTGGTTAGGTATCGAACCTGTCCCGGCCCGATCACCCCAAACTTGTAGCGGAAGGTCGTTTCGGTATCCTTGTTGACTCCCTGCCCAGGATCGAGGGTACGAAGGCCGAGCGTGCGCAGTTTTGGGGTCAGCGACTGATCCTCGATGACGCGCCTCAGGCAGCTGCGAACCGCGCCGCGCGCTTCGGGAGCCGCATCCAGGTCCATGTCCTCGGAATAGCGCACGCTGCCGAAGAAGAGCCGGAGATTGACACCCCCTTTGACCACGACCGGGGCTTCGCCTCGGATGGTCCTCAGCTCGTCCAGGATGAGTAGGTGGACCCATTCCCTGGCGGAGGTGGCAGTCAGTTGTGGGCGATGCATTATATGACCATGTTATCGATTTAAGATAACTATATTGTATAATGGGCTATAACCCAATCATGTCAAGCATTTTGGAACAGCACTCGATGCAAAGGGTACATCTCGATGACCCAAGCTGACCGCTCCCGTCGACGGCCGCACGCAGACCATGATCATTCCGCTCCTCTCGCGAACGGTGCTATTGCTCGCACTGCTGGCCCCGCGCGCGGTTGCTGGACAAGCCCCCGACGCGTTCGCGTTGCTCGAGTCGGCGGGGAAGGCCTACCGCGCCGCGAACGGCCTGTGCGCGGACTTCCGGCAGACGCTGTCGGTACCCCTGCTCGGCGAGGACCGGGTCGGCAGCGGGCGGCTCTGCACGCGCCAGCCCGGCCTCTTCTCGATGCGCTACACCGATCCAGCGGGGGACCTCCTGCTCGCCGACGGCACCTGGATGTGGATGTACACGCCCAGCTCCGACGCCAAGCAGGTGCTGCGCTGGCGCATGACGCAGGGGCCGCGCGGGGTGGACTTCTACAAGGAGTTCCTGGAGTCGCCGCGGCAGAAGTACCGCGCCGCGTACAAGGGCCGGGAGACCGTGGTCGGGGAATCCGTCCACCACATCGTGCTCACCCCGGTGCAGCCGGCTCCGTACCGCACGGCGGAAGTCTGGATCGACGGCGACGGCGTCCAGTTGCGCCAGGTGCAGATCCGCGAGGCGAACGGCTCGGTGCGCACGGTCACGCTGACGGCGGTGGACGCGCGCTCGGTGCCCGGCGCGGACGCGTTCACGTTCACGCCGCCCGCCGGAGCGCAGGTCATCACCCGGTGACCGGAGTCTGCCGGTGACCCCTACCGTTTCGTCGGGTCGCCGCGGCCGGGAGCTCCCGGTCTTCCCCCTCTCCCCCGATCCGGTTCGCGCCGACGTCGGGCGGGACGCCCAGGCGGTCCGCCTGGACGTGGAGCCCATCGGCCCCTACGGCGGTCCCCGCATCGCCCTCGTCACGCTCGGCTGCGACAAGAACACGGTCGACTCCGAGCGCATCATGGCCACGCTCATCGGCCACGGCGCGCGCGTCTCGAGCGATCCGGTCGGCGCCGACGTGGTCATCATCAACACCTGCGGCTTCATCCAGGCGGCCAAAGAGGAGTCGATCGAGACCATCCTCGACGCCTGCCGGATGAAGGAGCAGGGCGACGTGCGCGCGGTGGTCGCGGTCGGCTGCATGGTGGAGCGCTACCCGCAGGAGCTGGCCGCGGAGATCCCCGAGGTGGATCTCTTCCTCGGCCTCGGCGGGCTGTCCCGGCTGATCCCGGAGCTGCGCAAACGCGGGCTGCTGCCCGAGGCGTCGGTCCCGCTCATAAAGCAGCCGCTGCGCGTGCTCACCGCCGGGACCGGGCACAGCTCCTATCTCAAGATCAGTGAGGGGTGCGACCACACGTGCGCCTTCTGCGCGATCCCGCTCATGCGCGGCCTGCACCGCTCGGCGCCGGTCGAGGACCTCGTGCAGGAGGCCGCCGCACTCGCGCGCCAGGGGGTGCGCGAGCTGAACATCGTGAGCCAGGACACGACCTGGTACGGCCGCGATCTGCGCCGTAAGGATCCCGCCGCACCGCTGCTGGCGGACCTGCTCGAGGCGCTGCTCGAGCGCACCGGCGTGGACTGGTATAGGCTCTTCTACATGTACCCGACAGGCATAACCCCCCCGATGGTTGAGCTGCTCGCGCGCGCGTCCCGCCCGGGGGCGACGTCGACGGGTGTGTCGCGCATTCTCCCCTATCTCGACATGCCCCTCCAGCACGGGAGCGACCGCATCCTCGCGGCCATGCGCCGCCCGGAGCGGCAGAAGACGATCCGCGAGCGCGTGCGCTGGCTCCGCGATGCGATCCCGGACCTGACGCTGCGGACCACGGTGATCGTGGGCTTCCCGGGCGAGACCGACGCGGACTTCCAGGAGATGCTCGATCTGCTGGAGGAGCTCCGCTTCGATCGCGTGGGCGCGTTCGCGTACTCGCCCGAAGACGACACGCCGGCCGCCGCGATGGCCGATCAGGTGCCCGAGTCGCTGCGCCGCGAGCGGCTTGAGGAGCTGCTCGACGCGCAGCGCATGATCGGGCTGGAGCAGAACCTCGAGCTGATCGGCGCGGTGCGCACCGTGCTGGTCGACCGCATCGTGGACGAGGATGACGACTTCGCGCTGCTCGCGCGCACCGAGGGGCAGGCGCTCGACGTGGACGGCGTCACCTGGATCGTCCCCGAGGGGGCCGAGGGCGCGCGCCCGGGCGACTTCCTGCAGGTCGAGATCGTGGACGCGGGCGAGCACGACCTCACCGCCCGGGTGGCGCCGTGACGAAGGCCGCCGCCGCCGCGACCGACGCTCTCTGGCGTCGCGCGCTGGCCGTCATCCCGGGCGGCGTCAACTCGCCCGTGCGCTCCTTTCGCTCGGTGGGCAGCACGCCGTTCTTCGTCGCGCGCGGGGAGGGGCCGTTCCTCTTCGACACCGAGGGGAACCGCTACGTCGACTACGTCCTCTCCTGGGGACCGCTCATCCTCGGCCACGCGCCCGCGGTCGTGCTCGACGCGCTGCGCGACCAGCTCGGTCGGGGCACCAGCTACGGGGCCCCGACCGTCGCCGAGGTGGAGCTCGCCGAGCGCATCACCCGCCTCATGCCCGCGGTCGAGATGGTGCGCTTTGTCAACAGCGGCACCGAGGCCACCATGAGCGCGCTGCGCGTCGCGCGGGCCGCCACCGGCCGCGACGGGGTGCTCAAGTTCACGGGCTGCTATCACGGCCACGCCGACCCCTTCCTCGTGGCCGCGGGGAGTGGTGTCGCGACGCTGGGCTTGCCAGATTCCCCAGGGGTGGCGAAGGGCGCCGCGGGCGACACCATCGTGGTCCCCTTCAACGATCTCGAAGCCGTCGAGAACGCGTTCCGCCGCGCGGGCGACCGCATCGCCGCCGTGTTCGTGGAGCCGGTGATCGGGAACGCCGGGCTGATCGAGCCCACCGGCGGATTCCTCGCCGGGCTGCGCGAGATCACCACGCGGCACGGCGCGTTGCTGGTCTTCGACGAGGTGATGACCGGCTTCCGGGTGGCGCTCGGCGGCGCGCAGGCGCGCTTCGGGGTGACCCCCGACCTGACCACGCTCGGCAAGGTGATCGGTGGCGGTCTTCCCGTGGGGGCGTACGGTGGGCGGCGCGAGCTGATGGAGTGGGTAGCGCCGGCGGGGCCCGTGTACCAGGCGGGCACGCTGTCGGGCAACCCGCTCGCCACCGCCGCGGGGAACGCCCAACTCGCGTGGCTTGAGGCGCACGATCCGTTCGAACGCCTCGAGCGCACCGCGCGCCGGGTCGCGGAGGGAATCGCGAGCGCCGCACGCGAAGCGGGCATCCCGGCGGTGGGATCGGCAGTCGGATCCATGTTCGGCGTCTTCTTCCGCGAGTCCGTGCCCCGGTCGTTCGAGGAGGCGAAGACGTCCGACGCGAAGACGTTCGCGCGCTTCCACCGGGAGATGCTCGCGCGCGGCGTGTTCCTGGCTCCCTCCGCGTTCGAGGCCGGGTTCGTGTCCACCGTGCATGGGGACGCCGAGGTGGAGTTCACGCTGGCCGCCGCGGCCGCGGCGGCGCGGGCCGCGTTCGCAGCGCACTGACGAGGAGGCGGGGTGGGGAAGAGAGCCTTATGGACGATGGTGCTGACGCTCGCGGCGGCGGCGCCGCTGCGCGCGCAGGACCTCGCCGACTTCGACTACGAGAACCTCGCGTTCCGCGGGGTGGGGCTCGAGTGGGGCTACATCTGGCCCGACAACGTCGTGCCCGCTCCGTCCTACGGCGTGCGCATGGACCTCGGCTATCTCGGGCCCGGCCTGCGCATCGTTCCCTCCCTGACCTATTGGTCGTCGCGCATGAAGCGTAGCGAGGTGGTCCGGCTGGAGGAGCGGCTCGAGGGGCTGGTCGCGCGCACGCAGCCGGCCGGCTCGCCGCCTCCGGTGGTGACGCTGGGGAGGATCGGCTGGTCCGACCTGAGCGCGGCGCTCGACGGGCATGTCGTTTGGCGTGCCCCGCGCGGCTTCCTGACGTTCGCCGGAGCGGGCGTGTCGGTGCATTTCCTGAACGGCGACGGCGACGCCATCGCCGGCACCTTCATCGAGGATCTGCTGGACAACGTGTCCGCCGGCTTCGACCTCCAGGCCGGGGTCGAATACCCGCTCACCGCGCGCATCCGGCCGTACCTCACGGGGCGGCTCGAGCTGCTCCAGGACATCCGCTACGCGGCGGTCCGGGGGGGGCTCCAGATCCTGGTCGGGTCGGCCGCTACGGACGGGGAGGGACAACGATGAGCGTTCCGCGGCGGCCCGTGCGCCTGGGCGTCCTCGGCACCGGAGCGATCAGCCAGATCGTGCACATGCCCATCCTCACCGGACGCACGGACGTCGAGGTAGTGGCGGTCTCCGACGCCGACGTGCCCAAGGCGAGGGCGATCGCCACGCGCTTCAAGGTGAAGCGCGTGGTGTCGGACGAGGAGCTGCTGCAAGGCGATCTGGTGGACGGCGTCGTCATCTCCACGCCCAACCACATGCACGAGGATCAGGCGCTGGCCGCGCTCAAGGCCGGCAAGCACGTCCTGGTCGAGCGCCCACTCGCGCTCACGGCGCGCGGGGTGGACCGGCTGCTCACCGCCGCTCGCAAGGCGGGCCGGGTGCTGATGGCCGGGATGAGCCACCGCTACCGGCCCGACGCCGCCGCGCTCTCGTCGTTCGTCGCGGGTGGGGAGCTCGGTCGGATCTACCAGGTCCGGGGCAGCTGGCTCAACCGGAAGCTCCACCTGAACCGACCCACCTGGCGGCAGAATCGGGAGCTGTCGGGCGGCGGCGCACTGATGGATCTCGGCGTCCCCGCGCTCGACCTGTGCCTGTACATGGTGGGATATCCCAAGATCCGCCGGGTCAGCGCGGTCACCTCGATGGGCGACTACGAGGTGGAGGACGCCGCGCTCGTGATGGCGGCGACCGACGATGGCCTCGTCATCACCGTCGAGGTGAGCTGGAGTTTTTTCGGCAACGAGGATCGCCAGTTCTTCCGCATCATGGGGACCGAGGGCTCGGGTTCATTGCCGCCGCTCCAGGTCTACAAGCAGTTGGGCGGGCGGCCGCTCGACGTGACGCCGCACCAGCCGGTTCCGCGCGGGGTGGAGAATCCATACCACGCTGCGTACCGCCGCGAGATCGACCTCTACGTGCGCGCCATCACCGGCGAGCGCGAGGTGCCGCTGCCGCAGGAGCAGCGCGCGCTCATGGCGGTGATCGAGGCGGCCTACCGCTCGGCCGCGAAGGGTCGCGAGGTCGACCTCTGAGGCTGCTGCTGGCGCTTGCCGCGCTGGCTTGGCCCCCGTCGGTCGCGGGCTTGCCCGCGCTTCTGCCTCCCGTCCCCGTGCAGGCGGCGGCGCCCGCCCGGGACACCCTCGCCCCCGCCGACTCGCTGCGTGTCTTCCTGGTTACGTTCGGCCCGGGCGAGCTGGTCTGGGAGCGCTTCGGGCACAACGCGATCTGGATCCACGACCCGGCGGCCGGCACCGATCTCGCGTACAACTGGGGGATGTTCAGCTTCGATCAGCAGGGCTTCCTGGCGCGGCTGCTGCGCGGGACGATGCTCTATTGGATGGCGCCCTTCCCGATCGACGCCATGATCAACGCGTACGCCGCCGCCGACCGCTCGGTGTGGGTGCAGGAGCTGGCGATCGTCCCCGCGCGCAGGAGCGAGCTGCAGGCAGCGCTCGCCGACAACGCGCGCCCCGAGAACGCGTACTACCGCTACGACTACTACCGCGACAACTGCTCGACGCGGGTGCGCGACGCGCTCGACCGCGTCGTGGACGGCCGCATCCGGGCCGCCCTGGCGGGCGCGCCCAGCGGGACCACCTACCGCTCGCACACGCGCCGGCTGCTCCAGGACATGCCCGCCATGTACACGGGCATCCAGCTGGTGCTGTCGCCCAGGGCGGACCGCGAGATCGACCGCTGGGAGGAGGCGTTCCTGCCGGTGCGGTTGATGCAGGCGCTGCGCGAGGTGCGCGTACCCGACGGTGCGGGCGGCGAGCGTCCGCTCGTGATCGGGGAGCGCGAGGCATTTCGGGCGGTCGGGCCGGCGGAGCCCGAGACCGTGCCGAACCGGCTCCCTTGGTTCCTCGCCGCCGGGGTCGGCTTCGCGGTCGTGCTCGGGCTACTCGTGGACCCGGCGGGGCGCGGTCGGGCGTGGGCCCGCGTGCCGCTGGTCCTCCTCACCGCCGGATGGAGCCTCGCCGCGGGGATGGCCGGCTTGGTCCTGGTGGGCGCGTGGATGTTCACCGACCACGTGTTCTGGTACCCGAACGAGAATCTGCTCCAGACCAACCCGTTCGCGCTCGCGCTCGCCGCGCTCGCGCTGCCGCTGCTCGTTCGGCGCGCGCCGTCCGCGGCAGCCGTGCGTGTGGGCGTCGGCATCGCGGCGCTGTCGCTCCTCGGGCTGGCGCTCAAGGCGCTCCCCGGATTCGACCAAATGAGCTGGGAGATCCTCGCGTTCACGGTGCCGGTAAATGTGGGCGTGGCCGCCGCGCTCATCCGGCTCCGGCGCTCGGGCGAGGCGACCGCGCGCGCGTGACCGCGCGTGACCCCGGCGCGGGGTTGGTCGCATGGATCGCCCCGGTCGCCACCGGATTGCTGCTCGCCGCGTCGGCGCCGCCCTCGCCCTCCCCGCTCCTCCCGTTCGTCGCGCTCGCCCCGCTCGCGGGGTGGGTGGCGACGCTGCCGCCCGGAGCCGCGGGGGCGTTGGCGGTGGTGCGCGGCGGCCTACTCGTGGGTGCCCTTCAGCACGGATGGGGACTGCGCTGGCTCCCCGGGACGCTCGCGGCCGTCGCCGGGCCGGCGGTCGGATGGAGCGCCGCGGCAGCGGTCGTCGCCGTGCTGGCCGGGTTCACCGCGGCGGCGGTCTGGGCGCTCCACCGCCTGGCGACCGGCCCCCGCCCCGTCCCGCTCGCTGTCGCCCTCGCGGTGACGTGGACCGCGCTCGAGTGGACGCTCGCTCACCTCCCCGTCGGCCTGGCCTTCCCGTGGGCGCCCCTCGGTCTCGGTCTGGCGCGCTGGCCCGAGGCGCTCGGCGTGGCCGAACTGGCCGGCGTCAGCGGCGTCACCGCGTGGCTCGCGGCCACGAGCGGCCTGATCGCGGACGCCGGAGTCCGCGCCCGATCGGGCCGCGCGCGCCCCGCGTGGACGACCGCCGGCCTCGCCCTCCTGGTCGGCGCGGCGCCCGCCGCGTGGGGGGTCGCGCGCGCCGGCGCGCTGGACGCACCCGTGGTCGGCCGGGTCGCCGCGCTCGCGCTCACGGTCGCGCCCGGCGGCCCCGCCCTGGAT
>CAXNGW010000055.1:0-9835 GCA_964201975.1 Longimicrobiales bacterium
GCCTAGCGCAGCGTGTCGCACAATCGGCGGACGACGTCGGTGATGGTCACGCCGTCGGCGCGGGCCGCGAAGTTGAGCGCCATGCGATGGCGCAACACCGGTCCGGCCAGGGTCAGCACGTCGTCGACCGATGGGCTCAAGCGACCTTGCAGCACGGCGCGCGCGCGGCTTGCCAGCATCAGCGCCTGGCTTGCCCGCGGCCCCGGGCCCCAGGCGATGTGGCGGGCAACGCCAGCCTTGTCGTCGCCCTCGGGCCGCCCGGCGCGCACCAGCTTCAAGATCGCCTCGACGACGCTTTCGGCCACGGGAATACGGCGGATCAGCCGCTGCGCCGCGATCAGCATGTCGGCGGACATGGCCGCCTGCGCCGGTTCCTCGTCGCCGCCGGTCGTCGCGAGCAGGATGGCGCGCTCGGCATCGATGTCGGGATAGCCGACGTCGATCTGCAGGAGAAAGCGGTCGAGCTGGGCTTCGGGCAGGGGATAGGTGCCCTCCTGCTCGATCGGGTTCTGGGTGGCGAGGACGAAGAAAGGGGGGGTGAGCGGGTAGGTCTGGCCGGCTGCGGTGACCTCACGCTCCTGCATCGCCTGCAGGAGCGCCGCCTGGGTCTTGGGCGGCGTGCGGTTGATCTCGTCGGCGAGGACGACGTTGGCGAAGATCGGCCCGCGCACGAAGCGGAACGCGCGGTGGCCGCTGGTGCGGTCCTCCTCAATTACCTCGGTCCCGGTGATGTCGGTGGGCATCAGGTCGGGGGTGAACTGGATGCGACTGAACTTCAGATCGAGAGCCTCCGCCAGGGTGGACACGAGCAGAGTCTTCGCCAGCCCGGGCACGCCGACCAGGAGCGCGTGGCCGTTGGCGAGCAGCGCGGTGAGGAGTCCGTCCACCACCTGGTGCTGGCCGACGACCCGCTTCTCGACCTCCACCCGCAAGGCCTGCGACACCTCGGCCACCCGCTCGAGCAGGCTCACGTCCGGGTCCTGGCGGTGCGGGATCGCCTCTACTCGAGTGGCCACGGAGCTCCGCGAAACTGGGAAGGAGTGGGGTCAGGCACTCGCGAGGGCCCGAAATCCCGGAAACCAAAAAATACCCGAGTCCCCCAGGGGCGATCCCGGGGGAGGCTGCCGGATCCCGGTCTTAAGACCTCCCCAGCGATTACAGAAACGGGATTTGGGATCTCCTCGGCGGCGCTGCGGAAGGGTGTCTGCCCGATCCGGAAGGGGGGCCCCGAAGGCCCTGAAAGTGGGCCTCCCGATCGCTTGCGCAATTTTTCACAAGCCTCTACCTTGTTGCGGTTCGAGGCTCAGGAGCAGGGAGAAACGCCCTTGTCGGACCCCGCCGCAAAGGATCCGAGGGAACCCGATCCCCCGATGGTCTCGATGGCCCGGTATTCGGGCTACGGGCTGCAGCTGGCCGCCTCCGTCGGCCTCTTCATGGCCGCGGGCTGGTGGGTGGACGGGAAGCTCGGCACCACCCCGCTCCTGACGATCGTCGGGGCGCTCGGGGGTGGGGCGGCGGGCTTCTACAGCCTCTACGTCCATCTGGTCCGGAATCGGGACCAGGACCGGCCGGGCGAGTGAGGACCCTGCGCTACGCGGGCGCCTGCACGGCCTTGGTGGCGGTGGTGGCGCTCGTCTCCGCCCTCACGATGGATCGGCGGGGGCTCGCGAGCGTGCTCGCGGCCGCGGCGGTGGCGCTTCCGGTCCAGGTGGCGGCTTTCACGATGGTCGCCCGGGCGCAGGTCGGGACCAACCGGTTCCTGCTGGCCTGGGTGGGGGGGACGCTGGTACGGCTGGTGGTGGTCGGAGGGGCGGGCTGGTGGCTGACCACCTTGCCGGGATTGGCTCCGCTCCCCACCCTGCTGGGCTTGGCCGGATTTTTTTTCCTGATGCTGATCATGGAGCCCCCGTTTCTTGGGCTCGGCAAGACCCGAGAGACGAGGGATCCGGAAAGTCGATGACGCCGTTCACCGGGATGCTGGCGATGCAGGAGGCCGCGGAGCACGCTCCCGAGGGCGGGGCCTTCGATCTCGGCGAGCTGATCATGCATCACCTCACGGACAGCCACGAGATCGAGCTGCCGTTCTTTCTCGGCACCTGGCATCTCCCTCAGGGCTGGAACGTCAATCTCGGCCCTCTCGGTGTCGTCGACCTCGCGCCCACCAAGCACGTCGTGCTCGTTGTGTTCGCGGCGATCGTGTGCATGCTCGTGTTCATCCCGCTCGCGTGGGCCGCGAGCCGACGGAAGGAAGGCGAGGCGCCCAAGGGGCTCGCCGGCGGGATGGAGGCGATGATGCTCTACTTCCGCGACGAGGTGGTGCGGCGGAACATCGGCCATGGCGCGGATGCGTTCGCGCCATACATCCTGACGCTCTTTTTTTTCATCCTGACGATGAACCTGGTCGGGCTGGTGCCCTGGGGCGGCTCGGCCACCGGCAACCTGGCCGTGACCGCCGGGCTGGCCGTCTGCTCCTTCGTCCTGGTCGAGGTTTCCGGGATGCGGGCGCTCGGGTTTTCGGGCTATATGCACACGATCTTCTTCGCGCCTCCGGGCGTGAAGGGGTTCATGAAGGTCGCCATGCTGGCGGTGTTCGTCCCGGTCGAGATTTTGGGCAAGCTGACCAAGCCGTTCGCGCTGACGATCCGTCTGTTCGCCAATATGACCGCGGGGCACACGCTCATCTTCGCGCTCGGCGGGCTGATCTTCATCGCGTCAGGCGGCATCGCCCTGGGCGTGGCCGGGGGCACCGCCGCGATGGCGATCGGCGTGATGTGGCTCGAAGTCTTCGTCGCGTTCCTGCAGGCGTACGTCTTCGCCATGCTGACCGCGGTCTTCATCGGTTTGATCCGGCACGCGCACTGATCCAGGCCGGAGCGGGACCCGGCTGCCTGCGGGCGGCCGGCTGAAGCAACGATCACGACAGCGCCACTTCGACAACCTCTAGACGAGACGACCATGCTCCACGCCATGCTCACCGCCCTCCAGGACACCGGCGCCACGCTCGACGCCGAATCGGCGAAGAACAACCTCAGCCTGTTTGGCGCCGGCCTCGCCATCGGGCTCACCGTGCTCGGCGCGGGTCTCGGCATCGGCCGCATCGGCGCCGCCGCTGCCGAGGGCATCGCGCGCCAACCGGAAGCCGCCGCTAACATCCAGGGAGCCGCCATCATCATGGCCGCCCTCATCGAGGGCGCCGCGCTGTTCGGCCTGGTCATCACGATTCTCTACAAGCTGCTCTAAGTCCCCTCTCGGGCCTGAGCCCGTGGAGAATCACGATGGATAATCGGAACGCGGGCGCGGCCGTGGCCGCGCTGGCCCTGCTCGTCCCCCGTGCGTTGGCTGCGCAGGAGGCGGAGGGCGGCGCAGCAGCCGCGGGAGCCGCGCTCTTCAGCGTGGACGTGGGACTCATGATCTGGACGATCGTGGTGTTCCTCGTTCTCGTCGTCACCTTGAAGAAGGCCGCCTGGGGTCCGCTCCTCAAGCACGCCGCCGATCGCGAGCGGCGCATCCAGGCCGCACTCGACGAGGCAGCCCGCCTCCAGGCCGAGGCCGCGGCGCTGCTCGAGCAGCACCGGGCGCAGCTCGCCGACGCCCGTCGCCAGGCTCAGGAGATCGTCAACGAAGGGAAGGCCGCGGGCGAGCGCGTTCGTAAAGAGATCGAGGAGAAGGCACGCACCGAGGGGCAGGGTCTGATCGAGCGCGCCAAGCGCGAGATCGACCGGGAGAAGGATGCGGCGCTCGACCAGATCCGGAAGGAGTCGGTGGATCTCGCCCTCGCCGCGGCGGCGCAGCTGATCCACGAGAAGCTCGACCCCGAGAAGGATCGCAAGCTCGTCGTCGGCTACCTCGACGAGCTCGCGAAGAAGGCCCCGGCGAGCGGGAGCACGCGCGCGTGAGGGACGAGACCGTAGCGCGCAACTACGCCCAGACGCTCTTTCAGCTGGCGCAGAAGCACGAGGGCGTCGAGCGCTACCAGGAGGGGATCGAGACGGTCGCGCGCCTGCTCGCCGAGAACCCGTCGTTCGCGCTCTTCCTGCAGACGCCGCGGATCGCCCTGGACGAGAAGAAGAAGGTGGTACGGAAGGCGTTCGGCGAGGTCCTCCCGCGGCCGCTCCGCAATTTTCTGCTGGTGGTGCTCGACAAGCGCCGCCAGCGGCTCGTGCGAGCGATCGCCCGCGAGTACCACCACATCGTCGACACGCATAGGGGTCGGGTGCACGCGGAAGTGACCGTCGCGCGGCCGCTCGACGAGCAAGCGCTGAAGACCGTGACCGAGCGTTTGACCACGCTGCTCGGCCGCACCGCGATCCCCCACGTGCGGGTAAAGCCCGAGATCCTGGGCGGCATCATCGTGCAGACCGGCGACACCATCTACGACGGCTCCCTCCGGCGGCGGCTGGAAGGGATGCGCAGGCAGCTGCTCGGTGCCACGCTCCGGACGTCCGGGGCGGGCGCGCCGAGCTGACCTCTTCGGGACTATAGACAATGGCCAACGATTCGCAGCTGCGCGCGGGCGAGATCAAGGAAGTCCTCCTCGCCGAGATCGAGCACTACGAGGAGGAGCTTCACGCCGAAGAGACGGGCGAAGTCCTGGAGGTCAAGGACGGGATCGCCCGCATCTACGGACTCACCCGCGCGATGGCGAGCGAGATGCTCGAGATCACCTCTTCGGATACCGGCGCCAGCGTCACCGCGCTCGCGCTGAATCTGGAAGAGGACAACATCGGCGCCGTGATCATGGGCGACTGGACCCACCTCCACGAGGGGGATCAGGTGCGCCGCACGGGCCGCGTGCTCGAGATCCCGGTCGGGCAGGCCTACTTGGGGCGCGTGGTCGACGCCCTTGGCCAGCCCATCGACGGGCTCGGCGCCATCGCCACCGAGGGCACTCGGCAGATCGACGTGGTCGCGCCCGGCATCGTCAAGCGCCAGCCGGTCAAAGAGCCGATGCAGACCGGCATCAAGGCGATCGATTCGATGATCCCGATCGGCCGCGGCCAGCGCGAGCTCATCATCGGCGACCGCAGCACCGGCAAATCGGCGATCGCGATAGACGCCGTGATCAACCAAAAGGACACCGGCGTCATCTGCATCTACTGCGCGATCGGGCAGCGTGCGGGCAAGGTCGCCAATGTCGTCGAGGTGTTCCGCGAGCACGGCGCGATGGAGTACACGATCGTGGTCGCCGCGAACGCGTCCGATCCGGCGCCGATGCAGTACATCGCGCCATATTCGGCGACCGCCCTCGCCGAGCACTTCATGTGGCAGGGGAAGCACACGCTGGTGATCTACGACGACTTGACCAAGCAGGCGCAGGCGTACCGGCAGCTCTCGCTCGTGCTGCGGCGACCGCCGGGCCGCGAGGCTTACCCGGGTGACGTCTTCTACCTGCATTCGCGCCTGCTCGAGCGCGCGTCCAAGCTCTCCGACGAGATGGGCGGCGGCTCGCTCACCGCGCTGCCGATCATCGAGACCCAGGGCGGCGACGTGTCGGCGTACATCCCGACCAACGTGATCTCGATCACGGACGGGCAGATCTACCTGGAGCCCGACCTGTTTTACTCGGGCGTGCGGCCCGCAGTGAACGTCGGGATCAGCGTCTCGCGCGTGGGCGGCAACGCCCAGATCAAGGCGATGCGCAAGGTGGCCGGCCGCCTCCGGCTCGACCTCGCGCAGTACCGCGAGCTCGAGGCGTTCGCCCAGTTCGGCTCCGACCTGGACGCCGCGACGCAGCGCCAGCTGGCGCGCGGCGAGCGCACCGTCGAGGTGCTCAAGCAGCCTCAGTACCAGCCCATGAAGGTCGAGAACCAGGTCGCGATCATCTACGCGGTGACGAACGGATATCTCGACCAGGTGCCGGTGGATCAGGTGCGCGCCTGGGAGCGCGGCTTCGCGGAGTACCTGGGCTCGCGGGTGCCCGAGGTGCTGTCTGGCATCAAGACCGAGAAGGCGCTGTCCGAGGAGCTGGAGAAGAAGCTGGTCGCGGCCATCCAGGCCTTCAACGAGACGTTCACGGCCCAGCAGGCGGCCGCGAAGCCCAGCGCCGGAGCCAAGCCGGCCCCGGCCAAGACCTGAGCCGAGCGCAAGGCTGATCCATGGCAGGCGCGCGCGACGTAAAGCGGCGGATCAAGTCGGTCGAGAATACCCGCCAGATCACGCGGACGATGGAGTTGGTGGCCACGTCCAAGCTGAAGCGGGCGACCGACCGCGTGGGCGCGGCGCGCCCCTATGCGGGCGCCCTCGCAGACATCGTGCGGAGCCTCTACGCGCCCGAGCTGGCGGAGCTCTACCCGCTGCTGCGGCAGCCCGAGCGTGCGCGCCGCGCCGCGGTGCTCCTGCTCACCGCCAACCGCGGGCTGGCCGGGGGGTTCAACAGCAACCTGATCAAGGAAGCCCGCCGCCTGTTGCAGGACCTGCGCGGGCGGGGCATCGAGACCGAGCTGCACGTGGTGGGGCGGAAGGGAGTCTCGTACTTCCGCTTCCGCAACGAAGCGATGGAGACCACGCGCACCGACATCGGCGACAGTCCGTCGCTGGAGGACGCGGAGGCGATCATCGCGCCGCTGCGGCAGGGCTTCATCGAGGGGCGACTGGACGCGGTCTATCTGGTCAATGCGAACTTCAAGTCGGCGATGTCGGCGCCGCCGGGAACGCGCACCATCCTTCCGGTGACGGTGCCCGCCGAAGCCACGCCCGCGGACAATTTCATCCTGTCCCCGTCGGGGCCGGTGATCCTGGACCGACTGCTCGCCACGTTCGTGCGCAACCAGATCTTCACCGCCATGGTCGAGAACATGGCGGCGGAGCAGGGAGCGCGGCGCACCGCAATGAAGAACGCGACCGACAACGCGGGTGACATCCTCGAGATCCTCACCCGCAGCTACAACCGGGCCCGTCAGGGCCAGATCACGCAGGAGATCGCCGAGATCGTCGGCGGAGCGGCAGCGCTGGAGTAGCGCGCTTTCCTCGCGCGCTCCGGAGCTTCCCCGATCGGAGATAGAAGAGACCATGGCTGAGAAAAAGAACGAAACGGCGATCGGCAAAGTCGTCCAGGTCATCGGACCGGTGCTGGACGTGCAATTCGATCCCGAGCATATGCCGGAGATCTACAATGCCCTGCGGCTGCGCACGCAGACCCCAGGGGGTCAGGAGATCGACCTGGTCGCCGAGGTGCAGCAGCACATCGGCCGCGGTCAGGTGCGCGCGGTGTCGATGTCGTCCACCGACGGGGTGACCCGCGGGATGGACGTCGAGGACACCGGCAGCTCGATCACGGTGCCCGTGGGCGAGGTGGCGCTCGGCCGCATCCTGAACGTCCTTGGCGAGCCGGTGGACGAGATGGGTCCGGTCGGGAACGGAGGGCCGGTGGTGCGGTGGCCCATCCACCGTGAGCCTCCGAAATTCCAGGATCTGGAGCCCAAGACCGAGATCTTCGAGACGGGGATCAAGGTCGTCGACCTGCTCGCCCCCTACGTGAAGGGCGGCAAGACCGGCCTGTTCGGCGGCGCCGGCGTGGGCAAGACGGTCGTCATCATGGAGCTCATCAACAACATCGCCCAGGAGCACGGCGGCCGCTCGGTGTTCTGCGGCGTCGGTGAGCGTACCCGCGAAGGGAACGACCTCTGGATCGAGATGAAGGAGTCGGGGGTGATCAAGTCCACCGCCCTCGTCTACGGTCAGATGAACGAGCCCCCGGGCGCGCGCCTCCGGGTGGGGCTGTCCGGGCTCACCATCGCCGAATATTTCCGCGACGTCGAGAAGCAGGACGTGCTCCTCTTCATCGACAACATTTTCCGGTTCACGCAGGCGGGCTCCGAGGTGTCGGCGCTGCTCGGACGCATGCCCTCCGCGGTGGGTTACCAGCCCACGCTGGCCACCGAGATGGGCGAGCTGCAGGAGCGCATTACCTCGACCCGCGCAGGCTCGATCACCTCGGTGCAGGCCATCTACGGGCCCGCCGACGACTTGACCGACCCGGCCCCGGCCACCGCGTTCGCCCATCTGGACGCGACCACCGTGCTGTCGCGGGCGATTTCCGAGAAGGGCATCTATCCCGCGGTGGATCCTCTCGACTCGACCTCGCGCATTCTCGATCCGCAGTTCATCGGCGAGCGCCACTACAAGGTGGCGGCTCAGGTGCAGCAGATCCTGCAGCGCTACAAGGATCTGCAGGACATCATCGCTATTCTCGGGATGGACGAGCTGACCGAAGAGGACAAGGTGATCGTGAATCGGGCGCGCCGGATCGAGCGCTTCCTATCGCAGCCGTTCCACGTGGCGGAGGTCTTCACCGGGTTCCCCGGCCGCTACGTCAAGCTGGAGGAGACCATCGATTCGTTCGAGCGCGTCGCCGGGGGTGAGTTCGACCACTTCCCGGAGCAGGCCTTCTACATGAAGGGCGGCATCGAGGAAGTCATCGAGCACGCCGCCAAGCTCAAGGCCGAGGGCTGACGTGGCCGCGCTGCACGTCCGGGTGGTCTCGCCCGAGAAGATCGTGTACCAGGGCGAAACGGGCGGGCTGGTCGCTCCGGCGTGGGACGGGATGGTGGGCATCCTCCCGGGGCACGCCCCCATGATCGTTCTGCTCGGGATCGGGAAGCTGACGATCGCAAAGGTCGGCGGGGGCGCCGACGAGTGGCAGGTGGCGGGGGGGGTGCTCAAGGTCGAGAAGAACCAGGTCGTGATCCTGACCGAGTACGCGGGCCGCGAGGCGCCCGTGGGCTTCCCGCGCGAGAAGCTTTTCCTGGCCGAGGACTACAACGACCTCGCTGTCACGACAGCCGGAAGCTCTCTGATCTGATGCGGCTGGACCTGCACCTCCACAGCACCGCGTCCGACGGGGCCTGGAGCCCCGCCGCCGTGGCGCGGGGTGCGGCCGGCCGCCTGGACGTCATCGCGCTGACCGATCACGACACCACCGCGGGTGTGGACGCGGCGCGGCGCGCGGCGTCCGAGCTCGCCCTGCACGTAATTCCCGCCGTGGAGCTGTCGAGCACCCACCGCGGCCGCGAGGTCCACGTGCTCGGTTACTTCGTGGATCCCGCCGCTCCCGCCCTCCGCGAGCACGAGGCGTACGCTGCGGGCGCGCGCGAGCGGCGCATGGAGGCGATGATCGCGAGGCTGCGCGACCAGGGGATCATGGTCGATATGGAGTCGGTGATCCGCGTGGCGGGTCCCGAGCGGGGCAGCCTCGGCCGTCCCCACCTGGCGCGGGTGATGGTGGAAGCGGGCTACGCGAGGAGCTTCGCGGATGCGTTCGACCGTTTCATCGGAGACGCGCACCGCGCGTTCGTGCCGACGTCGGTCGCGACGCCGGCGGGCGCGGTCGAGATCGTGCGCTCGGCGGGCGGCATCGCAGTGTGGGCCCACCCTCCCCTCGACCTGCTCGATGGCCTGCTCCCCGGTCTGGTGAAGGCCGGCATGCGGGGCCTCGAGGTCTATCGTCCGCGGGCGGACCCGGAGCAGGTGGGGCGCCTCGAGCGGACCGCCCGGACGGCCGGCCTGCTCGTGACCGGTGGTTCCGACTGGCACACCCCGGACGCGGGCTCCGCGCTCGGGGACTTTCACGTCACCGGGGACGAGCTGGCGCGCTTCCTCGAGGAAGGGGGCATGTAAGGCGGTAACGGCGCGTTGACCCTCCCTACGTATGCGGCTAAATTTCCCTGCTTCGCCGGAATTGCGGCGGCACAGCTTTTTGAAATCGACTAAGCGCACTTCGGGTGGTCCCTGGAGGGCGCATGGTTTCAGGGTGAGGGAAGTGTGTAAAGGATACCTTGGGCGGCGATCGTCTTCGGACGGTCGACTGTTGAGCCAGGGTGTTCGTTTACGAGCGACT
>CAXNGW010000056.1:0-9332 GCA_964201975.1 Longimicrobiales bacterium
GTGAACCCGCAGCTGCTCATCTTCGGTCTGGTCGAGGATCTGCGCCGCGCACTGCGGGAGGGCTCGCGCGCGCCCGCGGCGGTGCGCCCGTGAGCGGCGGCGACCGGCCAGGTGCGCCCGGGAGGGGCGTCCCGGGCGCGGGGGAGCTCACCCACCTCGACGCGACCGGGCAGGCGCGCATGGTGGATGTGACCGCCAAGGCCGTCACCCGCCGCCGCGCCGTTGCCGAGGGAAGGATCCGCATGGCGGCGGAGACCGCGCGCGCCATCCGCTCCGGGGACGCCCCCAAGGGGGACGTGCTCGGCACCGCGCGGCTCGCGGGTATCATGGCGGGCAAGCGCACCGCCGAGCTGATCCCGCTCTGCCATCCCCTTCCCGGCACGACCGTCTCGGTTGAGCTCACCGTGGACGATGCGCTCCCGGGCGTGGTCGCGCGCGCGGAGGCGGTGGTCGAAGCGGCCACCGGGGTAGAGATGGAGGCGCTCACCGCGGTGAGCGTCGCGCTTCTCACCGTCTACGACATGGCGAAGGCGCTCGACCGGGCGATGGTGATCGAGGGGGTGCGACTGGTCCTCAAGGAGGGCGGCCGCTCCGGACGATGGGAAGCGGAGTGAGCGCGACCGGCTAGGCTGGGAGCAGCTCGTCGATCGCGGCGAGGAGCCGCTCGACGCTTTCCATCGTAGCCCCCGAGCCCATCAGACCGACCCGCCAAATTTTTCCCTTCGCTGGTCCCAGCCCGCCACCTACCTCGATGCCATAGAGATCGAGCAGGGCCGCACGTAGAGGTGCTTCCTCGCGTCCCCCCGGGAGCCGCGCGGCCGTGAGCTGGGGCAGGCGGTGGCCCTCCTCGGCGAACAGCTCGAAGCCGCGCCCGACCAACTCCTTCTGCAGCGCAGCCCCCACCTCGGCGTGCCTCCGCCAGCGCGCCTCGAGCCCCTCCTCCGCGAGCATAGCCAGCCCTTCGTGGAGGGCGTACACCATGTTGATCGGGGCGGTGTGATGGTAGCGCCGCTCCTCGCCCAGATACGCGGAGATGAGCGAGACGTCGAGGTACCAGCTCTGGCAGGGGGCGCGGCGCACCGCGATGCGCTCCAGGGCGCGCGCCGAGAACGTGATGGGTCCGAGCCCAGGCGGCACCCCGAGGCACTTCTGCGTCCCCGCATAGCAGACGTCGATCCCGAGGCGATCCACCTCGACCGGGAGACCGCCGAGCGACGTGACGGCGTCGACAATCAGGAGCGTGTCGGTGCCCGCGACCCCGGCGCCGATCTCCTCGAGCGGCTGACGCGCCCCCGTCGAGGTCTCCGCGTGCACCACCGCGAGCACGCGCGCGTCGGGATGCGCGGCGAGCGCATCGAGCAGTCGCTCCGGCGGCACGATGCGGCCCCACTCGGCCTCGACCGCGACCACCTGCGCGCCCATGCGCTTGCCCATCTCGACCAGGCGGCCGCCGAACACGCCGTTCACACCCACGATCACCTTGTCACCGGGCTCGATCACGTTGGCCATGGCGGCCTCCATGGCCGCCGAGCCGGTGCCCGAGATCGGGAAGGTGATACGGTTTTTCGTGCCGAAGGCACTCCGCAGCCCCTCGTTGACCTCGTCCATGAGCGCGAGGAACTGCGGGTCGAGGTGCCCGACGGTGGGACGCGCGAGCGCCTCCAGGATGCGCTCGTGGACCGGCGACGGGCCCGGTCCGAGCAGCAGGCGGGGCTCGAGGGCGACGGCGGTGGGCATCAGAGGTGATAGTTGGGCGCTTCGCGCGTGATCACGACGTCGTGGGGATGTGACTCGCGCAGTCCGGTCGACGTCTGGCGAACGAAGCGCGCCTTCTCTCGTAGCTCGCCCAGGTCGGCCGCGCCGCAGTAGCCCATTCCGGAGCGGAGCCCGCCGACGAGTTGGAAGATCACGTCGGAGACGGGTCCCTTATACGGGACCCGCGCCTCGATCCCCTCGGGGACCAGCTTGCGCGCCTCGGCTTGGAAGTAGCGGTCGGCCGAACCCTGCTCCATCGCCGACAGCGAGCCCATCCCACGCACGGTCTTGAAGCGCCGGCCCTCGAGCAGGAACGCCTCGCCCGGGGACTCGTCGGTGCCCGCGAACATGGATCCCATCATGACCGACTCGGCGCCGGCCGCGAGCGCCTTGACGATGTCTCCGGAAAAGCGGATGCCGCCGTCGGCGATCACGGGCACGCGGCCCTCGACTCCGTCCACGGCGTCCATGATCGCGGTGAGCTGCGGTAGCCCCACTCCGGTGACGACCCGGGTCGTGCAGATCGAGCCCGGGCCGACCCCCACCTTGACCCCGTCCACGCCGCGCTCGACCAGCGCCGCGGCACCTGCCGCGGTGCCGATGTTGCCCGCGATCAGCTGCACGTCGGGGAGCGCCTCGCGCACACGCGCCACCGCCTGGAGCACTCCTTCGGAGTGACCGTGGGCGGTGTCCACCACGAGCACGTCCACACCCGCGTCCACCAGCGCGCGCGCCCGGTCGAGATCGCCCTCCGAAGCACCGATCGCTGCTCCTACCCGCAACCGTCCGTGCTCGTCCTTGCACGCAAACGGGTATTGCCGGCGCTTGAAGATGTCCTTGACGGTGATGAGGCCGCGGAGACGACCCTGCTCGTCCACCACGGGGAGCTTCTCGATGCGGTGACGATGCAGGACCTTCTCGGCCGCGTCGAGCGTGGTGCCGACCGGCGTGGTGACGAGGCCCTCGCGGGTCATCACGTCGCCGATGAGGCGATCGGGGTCGGTTTCGAACTGGAGGTCGCGGTTGGTGACGATTCCGATCAGGCGGCCGTCTTCCTCCACGATCGGCACGCCGCTGATCGAGAAGCGGGCCATGAGCGCGTACGCCTGTCGTAGCGTCGCCGACGCGCTGAGCGTGATCGGGTTCAGGATCATGCCGCTCTCCGAGCGCTTGACCCGGTCCACCTGCTCGGCCTGCTGCTCGATCGGCATGTTCTTGTGGATAAAACCGAGCCCGCCCTCGCGCGCCATCTGGATCGCCATCCCGGACTCGGTGACGGTGTCCATGGCCGCCGACAGCAGCGGGATGCGGATCTCGACCCCGCGGGTCACCCTCGACCTCACCTCGGTGTCCTTCGGATGCACCAACGAGTAATTCGGAACGAGCAGCACGTCGTCGAAGGTGAGCGCCTCCTTCACGATGCGCGTGGACGCGGACGCGGACGCGGGCTGACCTTCCCGACCGTCGCTGATCTGCACCGATCGCTGCTTCCCTTCCGCCATTTCCCCTCGCGTTTCGTGGAGCGTGCCCGAGCGGCCAACAGGCCGCACAACGCCGTGACGGCTCAGGTCCGCCTATGCAGAGCGCCCGCCCTTCCACCGGGCCCCGTGGGGCTTCGGGAAGGGCGGGCGCTGAATGCCGGTCGGATGACCGCTCGTTCCATGGGACAGCTTAGTCGCCCCTGAAGAAAGGTGTCAACTCCCCGGCTCCTCGCCCGCGATCTCCTTCGGCCGCGCCGGCGGCGGGGGTGAGCCAGACCGCGTGGGCGCCTCTGGGCCCGCGTCCTCGGGAGCGGTCGCCCCGAGCTCGCCGAGGATCTGCCTGCCCGCGGTGGAGACGCTCGACAGCACCCGATCGGCGGCGGCGATCAGCTGAAACGCGTCGCGGATCGTGCTCGGGCTCACCGCCTTCTTCCGCAGCTTGTCCTCGAGCCCTTCGGCGAATTTTTGCAGCCGACTGGCCTCCACCTTGAGATCCCGAGCATACTTCGACTCCAGGAACTCGATGAAATCCAGCACCTGGTAGACCTGCTCGTCGGGCAGGCTCTCGATGCGGCGGATCAGCCGCTGGCGGAGGACGTCATGCATGGACGGAAGGCGGTTCTGGTGGAAGGTGGGTCGAGCGCGGCACCCACGCGGGCGCCGCGCCTCCTGAGTGTAACCCCGGTCCCGGCGCCAGGCATCCGGACGGGCGACCGGCCCATGGCGCGGGAAGGAAGATGAGCGCGCCGGCGCCGGACCACGCCGCCGCCTGGCCGGCGCTCCCGCTCGCGTCCTGAGAGCCGACCCGCACGACCCTCCACATGTGGACCACAGATTGTGGACAAGGTGAGACTCACGCTCGCCCCCCGGGTCAACCACTCGTGGCACGTCCCCCTGTACCTGTCCGCGCGGGGGCTCACCACTTCGCTCATGCCGCACGGCCGCTGCGCGACCTCGAGCTCGAGTTCGACTTCCACGCGCATCGCCTCTTGGTCCGGTGCGCCCACGGCGGCGAGCGGAGCGTGGCGCTCGCGCCCCGCTCGGTGGCCGACTTCCACGCCGAGGTGATGGCCCGGCTGGAAGAGATCGGCCACGCGGTACGCATCCATACCCGTCCCAACGAGGTGGCGGAGGCGATTCCGTTCGGGAGCGACAGGGTGCACGACAGCTACGACACCGAAGCGGTCGGGCGTTTCTGGACCGCGCTGCGGCTGGCCGAGGGCGTGCTGCAGGAGTTCCGGCCTACTTCCACCCGACGCTGTGCGAGTTCGTGTTTCCGTGGGAGGTGGCGCGAACCCGTCCGGACCCGGAGCGGGCCGTGCTCGACTTCGCCGAGAGCAGCTAGGCGGCGATCGCCGAGCTGGGTGGGTGGCCGGTCGCGCGATGGTGCGTGGTGGCGTGGCGGTTGGGGGAGGAATCGCAGCACCCCACGTGGCCGCACGTCATGAACAGTCGCAGGTGCACCCAACGACTTCCGGTCGCCAGGCACTCCTCACATCCCGCCGGCGTCAGCGGGGTGACGTCTGTCACCTGATCCAGGTAGGTGCACGCGGACGGCATCGGTTATCCCCTGTCCTCGTCTTCGTACCGCTCCTTGAGCTTCCGCACCACTTCCGGGTCGGCCAGCGTCGTCGTGTCCCCGACGGCGCGGCCCTCCGCGATGTCCTTGAGCAGGCGGCGCATGATCTTGCCGGAGCGGGTCTTGGGCAGGTCGGCGGTGAACAGGATCGCGTCGGGCCGGGCGATCGCGCCGATCTTCTCGACCACATGGCGCTTCAGCTCGTCCGCCACCAGGTCGCTCGGCTCGTGCCCCTCCTTGAGGGTGACGAAGGCGGCGATCGCCTGCCCCTTGAGCTCGTGGGCCTTGCCCACCACGGCGGCCTCCGCGACGCGGGGATCGTCCACCAGCGCGCTTTCGACTTCGGCCGTTCCGATCCGGTGGCCAGCGACGTTGAGCACGTCGTCCACCCGGCCCAGGATCCAGAAGTAGTCGTCGTCGTCGAGCTTGGCGCCGTCGCCCGCGAAGTAGACGTCCTTCCATTTGGACCAGTACGTCTGCCGGTAGCGCTCGTCGTCGCGCCAGATGCCGCGCAGCATCGAAGGCCAGGGCCGGGGGATCGCCAGATAGCCGGCGCGGACCTCCTCACCGGCTTCGTTCAGGATCTTCGCCTGGATGCCCGGGAAGGGACGGGTCGCGGTGCCGGGCTTGGTTTCGGTCACGCCGGGCAGAGGGGTGATCATGATCGCCCCGGTCTCGGTCTGCCACCACGTGTCCACGATCGGACAGCGCCCGCCACCGATGACCCTATGGTACCACATCCACGCCTCGGGATTGATCGGCTCGCCCACGGAGCCGAGCACGCGGAGGTCGGACAGGTCGCTCTTCCCCGGCAGCTCCTCGCCCCAGCGCATGAACGTCCGGATCGCGGTGGGCGCCGTGTAGAAGATCGTGATGCCGTATTTCTCGATCAGCTGCCAGAAGCGGCCGCGGTCGGGCCAGTCGGGAGCGCCCTCGTACATGAACACGGTGGCGCCGTTGGCGAGCGGGCCGTACACGACGTAGCTGTGCCCCGTCACCCAGCCCACGTCCGCGGTGCACCAGTACCGGTCCTCCTCCTTCAGGTCGAAGACCCACTTGGTGGTCGCGGCCACCTGCGTGAGGTAGCCGCCTGTCGAGTGGACGACACCCTTCGGCTTCCCCGTCGTCCCCGATGTGTAGAGGATGTAGAGGAGGTCCTCGGAATCCATCGGCTCGCACGGAGCCATCCCATCGACGTCGCGCATCAGGTCGCCGTACCACAGGTCGCGATTCGGCTGCATGCGGATGTCGAGGTGGCGCGCGGCGCCCGCCCCGCGCGCCACGACCACCACGTGCGGGATCGACGGCGTGCGCTCGACCGCCTTGTCGGCGTTCGCCTTGAGCGGCACCACGCTGCCGCGCCGGAAGCCGCCGTCTGCCGTGATGAGCACCTTGGCTTCGGCGTCGTTGATGCGGTCGGCCAGCGCGTCGGGACTGAAGCCCCCGAACACCACGGAGTGGATCGCTCCGATGCGGGCGCACGCAAGCATGGCGATCGCCGCCTCGGGGATCATCGGCAGGTAGATCGCGACCCGGTCGCCCTTGTGCACGCCCAGGTGCTTGAGCACCTGGGCGAACTTGGCGACCCGGCGATGCAGCGCGTGATACGTCAGCACGCGCACGTCACCGGGCTCACCTTCCCAGATCAGCGCAGCCTTGTTGCGCCGGAACCCCTTCAGGTGCCGGTCCACGCAGTTGTGGCAGACGTTGAGTTTGCCGCCGATGAACCACTTCGCGTTCGGGGGAGTCCACTCGAGCACCCGCTCCCACGGCTGGTCCCAGTCCAGCTGTCCCGCCCATTCCGCCCAGTAGGCCTCCATGTCGCGCTCGGCCTCGTCGTACACGGACGCGTGGGTGACGTGCGGGCTCCCCTGGAGGAACGCGGCCGGGGGCGGGAAGCGGCGCTCTTCGTGGAGCAGGGCGTCGAGCGCGCCGGTGTGGGAGCTCATGGCCATTCTCGGCAGAGGTCGATCGGAAAAGGGGGAGCAGAGTAGAGCCTTCGTCGCGGACTGGGCAACGGGGACGGCGAGCTACCGGCCGTCGCTGTAGGGCCTCAGCTCGGGATCCTCCAGGAGGCGCTCGAACGACCGCACCGCGGAAGCGGCGACCTCCGCCACCGCGGCCACCCCAGCGCGCAACGCCGGCTCGCCGACCGCAACCTTGACCCTGATCTCGGTCGCGGCGCGGGCGACGGGCTCGCCGGCGTCGTCGAGGCGGAGCTTGAGCGAGACCCGCGCCCGCCCCGGGAGCCGGCGGTGCGCCGCAGACGCAACCGCGGCGAGCGCCGAACGCGCGTCGCCGAGCCGTTCGAGCGGGGGGCCCTCGAGCACGAGCGACAGGTTGCCCTCCGCCCCCCGCGACGTTTCGTCGATGAAGCTCTCGATGCTCGCGCCATCGTCCCCGGCGGGTCGGTGGAAGAAGAGGAACGCGCTCCGCGAGCTCTCCCCCCGCCAGCGTCCCTCGTACTCGTGGCTGGTTGTCTTTTGCAGGCCGGAAAGGGTCCAGCCGGCCCCCTCGACGCCGTCCCGCACCGCCGCAATGAACGGCTCGAGCGTCAGGACAGGCTCGTCCGAGCCGATCATCTGGATGTCCCGAAAGGGCGCGGAAACACGGCGATTCCGGAAGCGGCCCATGGTTGACCAATGACCATTCTTTCGCCTATCATATTGCCGTCTCCGCGGGCCAACGAAGGCCGGAGGTCCAGGGTGAAATTCGGAAAAATCATAGCGTCCGACGCGATCGAGGGGGGCCTCCGGCGCGCCCTCGATGCGCGCGGCCACCGATACACGGCGCAGCGTGCCGCCGTGTATCGCTTCCTTTACACGACGGATATCCATCCGACCGCGGAGGAGGTCTTCCGCGGCGTGCGCGGCAACCTTTCCGGGATATCCCTCGCCACAGTCTACAAGAGCCTGGAGACCCTGGTGGGCTGCGGCCTCGCGCAGAAGCTCTCGTACGGCGAGAGCTCCGCGCGCTACGACGGCCGCACCGACCCCCATCCCCACGCGCGCTGCCTGATCTGCGGTCGCATCGTCGACGTCCCCGGCCCCGTGCCGCGTGCGGAGCGCCTCCCGGTCGGTACCGCCGATCATTTCCGCGTGACCGGGTATCGTGTCGAGCTCACCGGCTACTGCGCCGAGTGCGATCCCGACGAGAGCGCCCGCGCCTGAAAACGTCCCGCGGGATCCGACGCTCCGGCGCCGGGACCCGCTTCTCCACCCGAGTCGCCCCCGCCGGGTTCCCACGGTGAGCGCTTCCCTCCCCCCTCCCCCCGCCCCCCCGCGCTTCCGTGGCGCCTTCCGCGCAGACGCGGCCGCGCTCCGCCAGCATGCGACCGCGGCCGGACCGTTCTGGATCGAGCCCACGGCGGTAGCGGTGCCGGAAGACGCCGACGACGTGCAAGCATTGGTCGAATGGGCCGCGGCCGAGTCCGTCGCGCTGATCCCGCGGGGGGCGGCGACCGGAATGCCGGGAGGCAACGTCGGACGCGGCGTCGCGATCGACCTGGCCGCGGGTCTCGGCGACATCGGCGAGCCCGACCCCGACGCGCTCACCCTCCGCTGCGGCGCGGGCGCCAACGCGGCCGCCGTCGCGCGCGCCGCTGCGTGCGTCGGCCTCGCCCTCCCTCCCCTCCCGTCGAGCGCCGACCGCTGCACGATCGGCGGGATGGTGGCGAACAACGCCGCGGGAGCGCGCTCCTTCCGCCACGGCGCCACGCGCGAGTGGATCGAGGCTCTCGATGTCGTGTGGTCCGACGGCTCCCGCGCGCGCCTCGATGCCGCTCCGCCCCCGTGGGCCCGCACGCTCGCCCGTGACCTCACCGCGGAGGTCGGATCGGCGCGCGATCGGGACTGGCCGCGCGTGCGAAAGAACTCGAGTGGGTACGCGCTTGATCGCTTCCTTCCCGGCGCGGACACCCGCCAGCTGATCGCGGGAAGCGAGGGGACGCTGTGCGTGGTGGTCGGCGTGACCCTTCGACTCACCCCGCACCCGCCCGAGCGTGGGGTTTTTTTGGTCGGCCTTCCATCCATCGACCTGATTCCGGCCGCGGCCGCCGTCGCTGCAACAGTGGGCGCTTCAGCGTGCGAGCTGTTCGGCCGGCGGCTTGTCCAGATGGCCGCGCTGGCCGGGTCGGAGCTCCCCGACGTCGCGCACGACGCCGAGGCGCTCGTGCTCATCGAGGTGGAGGGAACGGCCGACCGGGTCGGGCACAGGCTGACCGCGCTGCGCGCGTGGGCGGGCGCGCTCGGCCTGGCTGCCGTCGCCTCCACCGACGAGGAGGGGCGCGCCCGGCTGTGGGAGGTCCGCCACGCGGCCAGCCCGCTGATCGCGCAGGCCGCAGACCGGGGCCGCCGCTCCACTCAGTTCATCGAGGATTCGGTGGTCCCGGTGGACGCGGTCCCCGCGTACCTCCGCGGACTCGACGAGATCCTGGGGCGGGCGCACACCGACGCGGTCGTGTTCGGTCACGCGGGCGACGGAAATATCCACGTCAATCCCCTGGTGGAGGTCGGGAC
>CAXNGW010000057.1:0-9149 GCA_964201975.1 Longimicrobiales bacterium
TCGCTGCGCACCTCCTCCCACACCTCGTCGGAAGGGGTGAAGGGGAGGTCCGTGAGCGAGCCGTCCTCGGTCGTCTGGGTCCAGTCGAGCAGCGCGCGCAGCTCCCCGCTCCGCTCGCTCTCGAACAGCGTGGGCGCCTCCTCGGCGGCCAGCTGCGCCCGCCGGATCGAGATGTAGTTCCCCCTCCCCTTCACCAGCGCCCAGGTCAACGTCCCGCCGAGGAGATCGTTCACCAGCGGCAGATCCTTGCCGACCAGCTGCTCCTGGAGGTTGATCGTGGCGGTCGAGATCACCGTCTTCTCGCCGTTCTGCATCGCCCACGCGGCCGCCGGGATCAGGTAGGCGAGCGACTTGCCGGTGCCGGTCCCCGCCTCGGTGATCGCCACCCCGCCCTCGTTGTAACGCTCGCCCACGAGGCGGAGCATGCGGCGCTGGCCGGGGCGGTCCTCGTACGCCGGGTGGAGCCCGGCAAGCGGTCCGTCGGGGCCGATCAACCGCTCCAGCGCGTCGAGCGCGAGCGGCGTGATCACGCGGGGCGCGGGGGGCTCGACCACCACGTAGAGGCGGCTCGCCTCGTTGTCCACGAGCGCGGAGCCGAGCCCCTCCTCCCACACGCGCGCCGCCACCGCCAGATCCGCGTGCGATGGCTCCAGCAGCCCGGACGGGTGGTTGTGGATCATGAGGCCGCCCTCGGGCGCGTCGCGCGCGGCGGCCACCACGGCCTCGTGGTTGCCGCGCGCCACCGGGCGCGGGTCCACGACCACGCGGTCGGCGCCGACGGCGGCGAGGAAGCAGACCTCGCGACCACCCGCGCGCTCGACCTCGAGGCGGATGCGGGCGGCCGCCTCGGGCGCGAGCCGCAGCGCGGGGAGGTCGGCGGCGGGACCGGCGGGGAGCGGCGTGGGTGCCTCGTCCGCGCCGTCGAGGCCGGCGAGCGCGGCGAGGGGGAGCCGGGCATCCCCGCTGTCCCGCAGCGGGCGGCCCTGGGGACGCACCGGAAGGCGGCGTCCGGGTGGGCGCGACCTCACGCGGGGCCTGTCCCGGGCCCTGGCCTCACGTCTTGAGCGTCTTCTTCTTCGCGGCGGGGAAGAGGACGTTGTTCAGGATGAGACGGTACCCGGGGGAATTCGGGTGCAGGCTCAGGTCGGTGGCAGGATCGCCGATCTGGTGCTCGGGATCCTCCGGGTCGTGACCGCCGAAGTAGGTGAACGTGCCCTCCCCGACGTTGCCGTGGACGTACTTGGCGAACTCGCCCTCTCGCGCCAGCACGATGGTGCCGGGCTTCACGCGGTCCAACCGGAACGAGGTGGTCAGCCCGTAGAAATCGGGGAGCACGGATTCGTGGTTCTGGGTGAGCATCGCCGGCACCGGATCGAACTTGGCGGAGAAGTCGAACAGCGTGTAGACCCCAAGCTCCTGGCGCGCGGGCGTGTTGACCTGATGCCCGTCGATGTCGCTGAACGCGTTGACCGCAGCGGACGTCTGCACGCGCGCGTTCGCGAACGCGAGCGCGCGGTCCCAGCGCATGCTGGACGACGCGTCGGGATCCGCCGGGGTGCCGTCCGAGTAGGGCGCCGCGATGTCGGTGCCGTCCGCCGCGAGCGCGAGATCGAGCGTCTCCGTGGCGGTGCACATCGCGAACAGGAACCCACCGCTCTCCACATAATCGCGGATGCGGGACGCTACCGCCTTCTTGAGCGCGGGCACGCTGGCGAGACCCAGCGCGCGCGCCGTTTCCTGGTTGCGCGTCACTTCCTCCTGGAGCCACGCGGAGCCGGCGTAGGTGATGTAGAACTTCGAGTACTGGCCGGTGAAGTCCTCGTGGTGGAGGTGCAGCCATTCGTAGTCGCGCAGCTTGCCGCTGATCACCTCGGTGTCCCAGATGCGCTCGTAGGGAATGCCCGCGTACTCGAGCGCCATCGTGACCGCGTCGTCCCACGGCTTGGTGTTGAGCGCGGTGTAGACGGCGATGCGGGGCGCCTTCTCGAGCGGGACCGTCTCCATGTTCGCCCCCGCGACCAGCGCGTGGATGGCCGCCACCTGGGCGTCGCCGACGGGCGCGAAGGTGACGCCTTCAAGCGCGCCCTCGCGCCGCACCGGCTCGCTATCGGGGAGGAGGAAAGAACCGCCACGGTAGTTGAGTAGCCACTCCCCCTGCGCGCCGCGCAGGAGCGCGCGGTAGGTGATCCCGTACGCCTTGAGGTGGTTGGCCTGCTCGCCGTCCATCGGAATGAGGATGTGCTGCGCCGCCGCCGGCATCGGGCGCGCCGCGGCGGCCAGGGTCGCCACGCCGAGCATGAGCGCGAGCCGGCGACTCACACACCCCTCCGCAGGCGGTCGAGCTCGCGGCGCGCGGCGGGCGCCACCGCACTGCCGGGGGCGCGGACGATCAAGTCCTCGAGCAGCCGGATCGCCGCGCCCACCCCCTGCGGCGTGCGCGCGTGCCAGCGCGCCAGCGCGAGCGCGGCCTCGGTGGCCTCGGGCGCGTCCGGGAATCCCTCCACCAGCGCGGTGCGGATGCGCGCCGCGTCCGTCTCGGCTCCGGCCGCGGCCACCAGGCGAGCGGCCTCCGCGAATAACAGCGGCCGGTCGGGCGGGATCAGACCCGGAGCGGAGCGCTCGAGCGCCAAGCCCGCGTCGCGGCCGCGCCCGCGATGCGCCTCGACGGCCGCCTTCGCCACCGCCGCCCCGCCGGGCGGGCTCAACCGACCCAACAGCGACGCCAGCTGGAGGACGTCGGTGACGCGCGCGGCAGGGAGCCCTGCGACCGCCTCCATGAGCGCGCCGCGTCCCCCCGCCACGTCCCCCTCCGCGAGCAGCAGGTACCCGCGCTCGAGCGCGCTACGCGGCCCCTGCACCCGCGCGATGACGGCGGCCGCGCGCTCGGCCTGACCGCGGCTCTGCAGTCCAGCGGACACCGCCGCGGCCAGCTCGTCGGCTTCCGGAGCTTCCGGGAATTCTTCCTGGAATCGCTGCAGCCGCTCGTCGCCGTCGGCGCCTCTCGCCTCGATGCGGATCAGGTCCGCGAGCGCGCGGCGGCGCTCGGCCGAGCCCCGCGGCAGCATTGCGGCGAGACGCGCGCCCGCGGCGAGCGCGGCGGCGGTGTCGGACGCGGACATCGCGGCCTGGGCGATGCGCACGTCGAAGGCGCGCGCGTCGTCGCCCCGCGCACCCTCGCGCAGACGCGTCAGCGCCCACAGGGTGACGCGGGGCGCCTCGGCGTCGGCGCCCCAGCGGGTGACGTCCTCGAGGAAGGCGCGCCTCTGTGCGGCCGTCAGGTCCGGAGCCAGCCCGCGCGCCAGCTCGAGCCCCCGCTCGAAGCGCCCGAATCCGAGACCGAGCCGCGCCGCGAGCGCGCGCGCGGCGAGCGCCGTCGGCGTGCGCGCCAACGCGACCATGAGCGCGTCCACCATCCGCTCGCGCTCGGCGCCGGCGCCGATCTGCGCGACCCGCCGCACGATCGCCTCGCCGCCGCCGCCGTTCATGGACCCGCGCGCCCACTCCGCGGCTGCGTCGGCGGTGCGGCCCCCGCGCAGCTGGAGGTCGCCGATCTCGAGCGCGAACGCCGTGGGCTGACCGGCCGCGGCGCGGCCGCGGCGGAGCAAAGCGAGCGAGCGCTCGGATCCGAAGGCGCGCTCGAACAGCGGCGCGGCGTCCCGGTAGGGGGCCGGGTCTCCGGGCGAGCGCTCGATCCACTCCTCCGTTTCTCTCACCAGAGCGTCTAGTGAATCCACCTCGGCGAGAACGCGCAGCCGCAAGTATCGCACGCCGGTGGAGGAGGGGTCGGCATCCAGGAAGCGCGCCGTGAACGGCAGCACGGTGATCGGCCGGCCCTGCGCGCGCACCACGCGCTCGAGCGCGAAGAGCCCGCCGACGGAGGTGGGCTGACTGTCGAGCAGCCTCGCCAGCATGGCTTCCGATTCGGCGAGCTGCCCCCGGACTTCGAGCGTGCCCGCCGCCCGCAGCGTCTGCGTCTCGGCCACGCGTGGGTCGTCCTGCGCGGCGAGCGGCACGCAGACCAGAGACGCATAGACCAGCGACGCAGAGACCAGCGCGGTCCTCACCGCCGCCCCGGCTGTGGCGCACGCGCTCATCGCCGCTCCGACTGGAGCGCGGGCGGACCGGCGGCCGGTGCGGCAGGCTGGTCCGCGGGCGTTCCGGCGGGCGCGGGTCCCCTCGCCCGGTTGAGCCGGTCGAAGTAGCGCAGCACGAGCTCGCGCTCGGCGGGGCTCAGCCGCATCAGCTGCGCCGCGGATGGCAGCGCGTAACGGAGCACTCCGAGCGCTTCGTCTCCCAGCGGGAGCACCTCGCCCCTTTCGAAGGTGCCGGCGGCGCGCGACTCGCGCTCGTCCGAGAACTCCTCGCGCTCGAGGGCCCGCCCGGCGTCGAGGAGCCGGTGGAAGAGCCGCTCCTGCCGCTCGCGCGTCTCGGGGTCCAGACGGCCGCCGGCCAGCCGCCCGGCAAGCTGGCCCGCCTCCTCGGCGAGCGCCTGGAGGTCGCCCAGCGCCTGGCCCTCTGCCCCCGGCCGACGCGCGAGATCGTGGAGGTCCCCGGCCACCTGGGCCTGGTCCTGGGCCAGTCCCTGGAGCTGCTCCTCCATCGCCTGCTGGCCCAGCTGCAGCGGCACCACCTGCCCCGCCCGGTTGTTCAACCGACCCTGCTGCTGCGCGAGCCGCTCGAGCTGCTGCTCGAGGCTGCCGCCCTGGGCGCTCGACTGGGATATCGCCTCGCCCGCCGCGAGCGCGGACTCAGCGAGCCCGTTGAGCGCTGCGACCGCGTTCTCGGACGCGGCCTGGGGGGTGGGTAGGTTGCCGCGCTCACCCGCCATCGACCGCAGGGTCTCCTCCGCCGCCTCGACGGCCTCGCCGAGCCGCGCGCTCATCGGCCCCAGCTGGGGTGTCTCGCCCCCCGCCGCGGCGTCGAGATTCCCCTGCATGTTGCGCAGCCCCTGGAGGAGCGCGGACTGCTCGCCGCGCAGCTCGGTCATCCCCTGCTCGCCGGCGCCGCGCATGTCCTGACGGATCTGCGCCTGCTGGCGCGCCAGCGTGAGCGCGTCTTCCGCGGTGCGCGCGACCGCGTCCTGGAGCGCCTGGGCGCGCTCGCTCGACATGTCCTCCTGCGCTGCCTGCAGCTGGTCGGCCGCCCGCTCGAGCCCGGCGGCCGCCTGGCGCGCCTGCTCCGCGGCGTCGGGCGCCGGCCGCGGGCGGCTGGGCTGGTCCCCCTGGCCGGGGCGCGGCTGCGCCTCCGCGCCGCGCCGCATCGCCTCCCGTGCGCGCTCCATCGCCTCGCGCGCCTCGCCCACCTCGTGCTCGGCCGCATCCACCCCCTTCTCCGCGTCCGGCTCGGAGAGCGCCTCGAGCCGCCGCTCGAGCTGCTCCATGCGCTCCGCGAGCGCGGCCGCATCCGCCGCCATCTCCTGCTGCTGCTGCTCGCGCAACTCCGAGCGGTCGCCCTCCTGGAGCGCGTCGGCCAGGGCCTCCTGGCGCTGCGCCAACTCGCGCGCGTCCTCGGTGGTGGCGCGGAAGTCCTGCTCGGCGGCCGCGCGGCGCAGCTGCTCGAGCGACTCTTCGAGCTGTTCGCGGAAGCGCTCCTGCTGGGCGGTCAGCTCCTCCATGCTGGAGCGGATCTGGCGCGGGTCGGTGTTCTCGATCCGCTCGGCCATCTCTCGCAACCGCTCGCGCAGCTCGGGGGAGGCAGCCTCTTCGAGCAGCTGCTGCAGCTCGGCGAGGTCCGCCTGCAGCTGCGGGTCGGACGCGCCCGCCTGGCGCAACGCCTGCTCGATCGCCTCGATCTCGGCGCGGGCGCGCTCGGCCTCGGCCGCCATCGCCCGCTGCTCCTCGAGCGCGCGCCGGAGCCTCTCGCGCTCCTCGAACCCGGCGCGGTCGGCCGCGCCGCGGCGGCCGCGCTGCGCGGCGGCGCGATCCGCGGCGGCCTGCGGGCGGCGGCCCTCCGCCTCGCGCTCGAGGTTGCGCGCGGTCTCGCTGGCGCGCTGGGCGCGGTCGGACAGCTCCTGGAGCCGGCCGGTCAGATCCTCGAGGTCGCGCTGCGCGCCCCGGCGTAGCTCGGCGGCGTCCGGCATGCGGAGCACGTACTCGCGCGTCTGCGCTGCATTCGGCGAAGGCGCATTGTCGAGCGCGCGCGCGAAGTAGCGGACGGTGTCCCCGGGCAGGAGGCCCCACCCGGTCAGATCCATCAGCGGCCGCGCGAGCACCGCCCGCGTCCCGCCCAGATCGGTCCGCAGCACCACCGGAGGAAGCCGCTCGCCGAGCGAGGTGACGCGGTACGCAACCAGCTCCATCGCGCCGACCCCGTAGTCGTCGCGGACCTCGAGCACGAGCGGCTGGCGGAGCGACATCGGCAGCACGGTGTCCGCGGCCGGGAACGCGAAGCGGATCGCGGGAGCGGAATCGGGCACGACGGTCACATTGAGGGGCGCCGGCGTGATCTCCGCCTCGCCCCCCTCGAGGTCACGGAAGCGCCATCGATAGAGACCGCCACGGGCGGGCAGCCAGCCGCCCGCGAAGCCCATACCCGCGGCCGCGAGCGGCACCCGCAGGCCGTCCTCCTCGCGCTCCAGCCCCGCGGCGGCGAGCGGGCGGGTGGCGCGTCCCTCGAACCGGAAGCGGGTCCCCGCCGGGACGACAAGCGGCGGTGCCTCGCCCCGATACTCCTCGGGCGCGCGCCCCGTGTGGGATGGGAACGCCAGCTCGATGGAGACGTCACTGATCAGGAGCGGGTCCACGGGCGTGAGGCGGTAGCGCGCACTCTCGGCTCCGTCCGCGGTGGTCGCGGCGTACTCGGTCGAGCTGTTCACCGCGTCGAAAACGAAGCGGGCCTCGGAGTCCTCGGCCGCCATGGTTCGCGTGCGCGCGACGTCCCCGGCGGCCTGCCAATGCAGCGTCACCTCCGCGCGTCCCGGCGCCCGCACGGTGACCGTCAAGGGCGAGCCGCGCAGCACCTCCGCGTCCCCGGGAGAGACCTCGAGAGGAGGCAGCGTGGGGCGGGCGAGCAGGCGGAGCGGCCGCCCGAGCCCCGCCCACGCCCCCATCGAGCGCGCCGGGGCCGCGACCAGCAGCAGCGCCACCAGCGGCGCGGCGACGGCGAGCAGCGCGCCGGCCCGTCGCGAGCGGCGGTGGGCGTCGGCGCCGAGGGCGCCCGCGAGCCGCGCGGGCGGCTGATCGAGCCGCGCGGCGACGCCGCGCTCCGCGAGCGCGGCCAGGCTGCCCGACACGCCGGCGGGGACCGCGCGGGCCAGCTGGAGCGCCCCCTCCACCGTTCCCTCCGCCAGCCCGGCGGACGCCTCCATCGAGCGCGCCACGCGCGCGTCGGCGAGCCGGTGCCGATCGCCGCCCACCCAGCCGGCGAGCGCGGACAGGATCGCGACGAGCGCGACGTCGAGCAGCAGCGGCGCGGGGGTCCCTTGCGCCCACCCCCCCGAGCCGGCCAGCACCCAGGCGAGCGCGAGCACGCCGCCGATGCCCACCCCGCCCCCGAGCGCAGCGGCCAGCGCGGCGCGGCGGCGGAGGTGGGCGCGGACCCCCTGTACCGCGGCCGGGACTCCCCGCGGCTCGGCGAGGGGGGTCAACGCACCTCCTGCTGGAGCGCGTAGAGGAAGAGGTTCACGCCCATGCGGAGCGCCTGCTCGCGGACCTCGGGGGGATCCTTGTGCACGTCCGGATCCTCCCACCCGTCGCCCAGGTCGCTCTGATAGGAATAGAAGACGACCAGCCGACCGTCATGGAAGATCCCGAATCCCTGCGGCGGCTTGCCGTCGTGCTCGTGGACCTTGGGAAGGCCGGCGGGAAGCTCGTAGAAGAGGTGGAATAAAGGATGATCGATCGGGAGCTCCACCATCTCCTGGTCGGGAAAGACCTGTGCGATCTCGCGCCGGAACGACTCGTCCATCCCGTAGTTGTCGTCCGCGTGCAGAAAACCGCCCGCGAAGAGGTAGTCGCGCAACGCCTGCCGCTCGGCCGGGGACCAGGCGACGTTGCCGTGCCCGTTCATGTAGAGATAGGGATGGTCGCTGAGCCCCGGATCGAGGAGACCGACCGTATGCTCGCGGCTTGCCACCGCCAGTCCGGTCCGGTCCCGGATCGCGGCCAGCAGGTTGGGCAGCGAGGAGGGATTGCTGTACCAATCCCCGCCGCCGTCGTAGCGCAGCCGGGTGATGGTCAGCGTGTCGGGCGTGGATCCCGCCCCGAGCAGCAGCGCCGCCGTCACCATCAGGATCATCCGGTACCCGACCTCCTCACGACTCGCCCAGGGCCTGCACGATTTCGTACGCCAGGTTGCGCGGCAGCCCGAGCCGGCGCGCCACCTCGCGGGCGGCGTGGCTGGGCCGCAGCCCCTCGTCCATCAGCGCGCGCGCGAGCGTGCGCGCGGCGGCCTCGTCGGCGGCGTCGGGCTCCGCGCCGTGGAGGGCGGGCTCGACGACCACGGTGACCTCCCCGCGCGGGGGGGACGCCTCGTAGTAGCAGACCGCTTCCGCGAGGGTTCCCCGGATCACCTCCTCGTGCAGCTTGGTCAGCTCCCGCGCCACCGCGACCCGGCGCCCCTCGCCGCACGCGTCGGCCAGGTCCGCGAGGAGCGCGCCCAGCCGTTCGGGGGACTCGAACAGCACGACGGTCTCCTCGGAGCCCGCTACCCGGTCGAGCAGGCGGGCACGCTCGGCGCCCTTGCGGGGGACGAAGCCCAGGAACGCGAAGCGCTCGGTCGGCAGGCCCGACGCCACCAATGCGGCGAGGACCGCAGAGGGGCCCGGGAGCGGCACCACCGCGTGACCCGCGTCGGCCGCGGCGCGGACGAGGCGAGCGCCGGGGTCGCTCACCAGCGGGGTGCCGGCGTCCGACACGAGCGCCAGGTCCTCCCCGGCGTCGAGCCACCCGACCGCCTCCTCGGTGCGCGCCGCCTCGTTGTGCTCGTGCAGCGACACCAGGGGCAAGCGCACGCCCAGGTGCTCGAGCAGGACACTCGTGCGCCGCGTGTCCTCGGCGAGCACGCGCGTCACCTCTCCGAGCACCCGCGCGGCGCGCCGCGAGATGTCCTCGAGGTTTCCGATCGGAGTCGCGACGAGATAGAGGGTCCCCACCTCGCGAAGATGGCGGGGCGCTGCGGCTGACGCGAGTCGAGCAGCGAACGCGAGACGG
>CAXNGW010000058.1:0-8941 GCA_964201975.1 Longimicrobiales bacterium
CGTGCCCTTCACGCGCGGCGCGGATGAGCCCCTTGAGCCCCCGGACGCCGCCGCGGGTGCTGGAGCCGCGCACCGCTCCCAGCCCGATGCGCTTCATCACGCGCGCGAGGTACTCGCCATCGGCATGCTCGCTCAGGAGGGAAACCACGCCGGTGTCGCGATGCTGCCAGGTCAGCGGCAGCAGGTGGCTGTGCCAGAGGACGAAGATCACGGGCCGGCCCTGGCGCCGGTAGCGCAGGAAGCTCTCCTCCCCCTCGGCGCGGAAGCGGACGGTGGCGAAAAGGCCCGTGACCAGCGCGTGCCCGAGGAGCCCGGCCGCGCGGAAGCGCGCCTCGCTCACCGTCCGCTCCGATCGAGGAGTTCGACCGCCATCTGGGCGACGCGGTCGGACGCTCCGGGGGTGCCAAGCGCTGCGCGCACGCGCGCCAGTCCCGCGACCATCCGCGCCCGCTCAGGCGAGGCCGGGTCGAGCAGCGGGAGGAGGGCGCGCGCGAGCGGCTCGGGCGCGACCTGGTCCTGGAGCAGCTCGGGAACGATGCGCTCCCCCGCCACCAGGTTGGCCAGCGCCACGTGCGGGACCCGCACCATCCGGCGGGCGAGCGCAAAGGTGAGGGGGTGGGTGCGATACGCCACCACGAACGGCGGGCCCGCGAGCGCCGCCTCGAGCGTGCCGGTCCCGGATTTGACCAGCGCGGCGGCCGCGTGGTGGAGGAGCGCTCGGGTGTCGGTGGTGACGGGAAGGCCGGCGCGCTCCAGCAGCGCCGCGGGGAGCGAGGACGCCCGCGCCAGGACCGGCTGCACGTCGGGGCGCGCTGCCACCACGCGGCGGGCCGCGCCCACGAACGCGTCCAGGTGCCGGTCCACCTCCTGGCGTCGAGAGCCGGGCAGGAGGGCGAGGAGCGGGCGCGCGGGGTCGAGTCCGAGGCTCCGCGAGAGCGCCGCCCGATCGGTCACGGCGGCGTCCCGCTCGAGGAGCGGGTGGCCCACGAAGCGCGCGTTCGCGCCGGCAGCGCGCAGGGCGTCGGCCTCGAACGGAAGGATCACCGCGACCCGGTCGGTGTCCTCGGCCAGGCGGCGGGCTCGGCCCGGCCTCCACGCCCACACCTGCGGCGCGATGTAGTACAGGACGGGGACACCGGCCCGGTGCGCGTGGCGGGACGCCCGCAGGTTGAAGCCGGGGTAGTCCACCGGGATCACTAGGTCGGCGCCGCCCGCGTCGAGGAGCGCGCGCACGCGCTGATCGAGGCCGCGGAAGAAGCGCAGGTGGGCGAGCACCTCGACGAAGCCCATCACGGCGAGCCGGTCGAGCCCGGCCCACAGCTCGACCCCCTCCGCGTGCATGAGGGGGCCGCCCAGGCCGACCATCCGGACGCCGGGACGGCGCCGCTTGAGCGCCCGCGCCAGCGAGGCGGCGTGATGATCGCCGGAAGCCTCCCCGGCGAGGATCAGGACGGTGGGGGGGCGCCGGCCGGAGTCCAGGACTCCTCCACGGTGCGCTGGATCCGCGCCTGGATGGCGAGGGTGACCTCGAGCGCCTCCCGCCCCTCCTCCCCCGAAACCGCGGGGGGGACCTTGCCGAGCGCGGCGTCCCGGAATGCTTCGAGCTCGCGGCGGAGCGGCTCCACCCCGTCGCCCGCGAGTGGGATGCGCTCCACAATGGCGGCGAGGTCGAGCGCCCCCGTCGGCCAGTCGCCGCCGCCTCCCCCGAGCGCGGGCAGCCCCCTGCGCAGGCGCAGGAACTCGCCGGTGCCGTCGGCGAGGTTTAGGCTCAGGTACCCGGACCGCTGAAAGATGCGGATCTTGCGCATGCGCTCGAGCGAGATGCGGCTCGCGGTCAGGTTGGCGACCGCGCCGGACTCGAAGACGAGGCGCGCGTTGGCGATGTCTGCGCTCTGGGTGAGGACGGGGACCCCGACCGCTTCCAGGTCCCGCACGGGTGTGCCCACTAGACTGCGGACCAGGTCCACGTCGTGGATCATCAGGTCCAACACCACCGCGACATCGGTGCTGCGGGCGGTGAACGGCGCCAGCCGGTGCGACTCGACGAACAGGGGGGTGTCGAGGTAGGGGGCAGCGGCAACCACCGCAGCGTTGAATCGCTCGACATGACCGATCTGGACGACCGCTCCGGTCGCGCGCGCGGCGGCCAAAATGCGGTCGGCGGCCGCGAGGGTGGGTGCGATGGGCTTCTCGACCAGCACCGCGACGCCCCGCTCGAGCGCGGCCACCGCCACGGACTCGTGCGCGCTGGTGGGGACCGCGACCACGATCGCGTCGGCCTCGTCCAACAACTCGTCGAGGGTGGCGCGCACCGGCACGCCCAGCCGGGCACCGACTTCCAGCGCGCGCTCGGGGCGGATGTCGTGGATTCCCACCATCGTCACCCCGGGCAGTCCGGTCAGGATGCGCGCATGGTGGAAGCCGAGGCTCCCCACGCCTGCCACCCCCACCCTGAGCGCCGGGCTCACGCGCGCCGCCGGCGCCGCCGCAGGCCGCGCGGGCGCGCCCGTCATGCGATCGTGATGCCCCGCTGGCTGCTCCGGATGAACGTGAGCAGGTGGCGGACTTCCGGCAGCTGCTCGACCTCGGCCTCGGCGTGCGCCAGACCCTGCGAGACGTTCATGTCGGACTGGAACAGGATCCGATACGTCGCCTTGAGCGCCCCGCGCACCTCCAGCGAGAATCCGCGCCGATCGAGTCCTACTGAATTGAGGCCGTAGAGCTTGGGCGGGTTGCCGGCCACGCGCACGTAGGGCAGCACGTCCTGCGTGATGCGGGACATGCCGCCCACGAAAGCGTGCGCCCCGACGCGCACGAATTGGTGGAACGCGGTCAGCCCGCCCACGATGACCCAGTCCTCGATCGCCACGTGCCCGGCCAGGTTCACCGCGTTCGCCAGGATCACGTGGTTGCCGATCTCGCAGTCGTGCGCGACGTGCGTGTACGCCATCAGGAGGCAGTCGCTGCCGACGGTGGTGCGCCCGGACGCGGCTGTGCCGCGGTTCAGCGTCGCGTACTCGCGGATCACGGTGCGGTCGCCCACCGCGAGGGTCGAACGCTCGCCCGCGTACTTGAGGTCTTGCGGGTCGGTGCCGAGCACCGCGCCCTTGGACAGGACGCAGTCCTTGCCCACGCGCGTATCGCGCTCGATCAGGACGTGGGGTCCGATCTCGGTGCCGGCGCCCACGGTCACGCCCGGCCCCACGATCGCGTAGGGTCCCACGACGACCCCACGACCCAGCTCGGCGCCGGGATCGACCAGCGCCGTCGCGTGGATGCGGGGCTCGGCGCGCTCCTCGGTGCCCAGCGCGGTTTCGCTCATGCGTCCACAATCCTCGCCATCATGTCCGCCTCGACCACCAGGTGACCGTCCACCGTTCCCGTCCCCCGCAGGCGGCAGGTGTGTCGCTTGAGCTGGACCACCTCGACCTCGAACACGATCTGATCGCCCGGAGTGACCGGGCGACGCCATTTCACGTTGTCGAGGGTCATGAAGTAGACGAGCGTCCCGGCTGTCTCGTCGCCCTGGAGCATGAGCAGCCCTCCCACCTGGGCCATAGCCTCGATCTGGAGAACACCCGGCATCACCGGATGGTTCGGGTAGTGTCCCTGGAAGAAGGGCTCGTTGATGGAGACGTTTTTGATCCCGACGATGCGCTTCCCCGCCTCGAATTCGACGACGCGATCCACGAGCAGCATCGGGTAGCGATGGGGGAGGTGCTGCATGATCTTCGCGGCGTCGAGGATCGGCAGCCCGTGGACGCGGTTCCTCGCGGCGATGGTCCGCGCCAGCGCCACGTTCCCCTTGTGGCTGGGACGCTCCGCGATCACGTGGCCGTGCAAGCGCGCTCCCAGCAGCGCCAGGTCGCCTACGATGTCTCCCACCTTGTGGCGCAGGAACTCGTCCGGGAAGCGGAGCCCCTGATTCAGCACGCCCACGTCGTCCAGCACGACGGTGTTCTCCAGCGACGCGCCGAGCGCGAGCCCGCGCGCGAGCAGCGCCTCGGCGTCGGACCGGAAGCCGAAGGTTCGCGCCGGCCCCAGCTCGCGGGCGAATGCGTCGGGCGTGATGGCGAACGAGCCGAACTGACGCCCGATGGCCGGGTGCGCGAACTCGATCGTCGCCGACAGCCGGAGACCGGGGTCGGGGGTGGCGACATAGGACGCGCCGCCCTCGCAGTGCACCGTGACGGGCTCGGTGATCCGGATTACGCGCGCGGGCTCGTCCTGCTCGACGGTTCCCGCGTCGGCCACCGCGCTCACGTAGTCGCGGAAGCTCCCGTCCCGGATCGGCAGCTCCGGCCCGGACAGCTCCAGTAGCGCGTTGTCCACGCCTCGAGCGGCGAGCGCGGCGAGGACGTGCTCCACCGTGAGCACCGTCGCCTCGCCCGTGCCCAGGCTCGTCCCCAGCTCGGTGCCGACCACATGCGCGAGGTCGGCCGGAATTTCCGGCGCTCCCGCCATGTCGGTGCGGCGGAAGCGGATGCCGGTACCCGGCGCCGACGGTAGGAAGGTGACGGTCGCCCCCTCCCCAGAATGCACACCGGAGCCCTCCAACGTGACCGCCCCCCCCAGGGTGCGCTGTCTCGGCTCGGTCATTGGTGGCTCGCTGGAGTCACGGGAGGGGGGTAGAGGGACGGCCCGCCCCAACCAGGGCGGGCCGCGACCGGCCGACTTAGCGACCGCGGGAAATCTAACTGCATGGGGGCGCGTCGCCTAACCCGTGTCGGGGTCCTCCGCAGCGGCCGCTGGCCGTCCTCCCGGTGTCCTTGCCTCGAGGGAGCGGAGCCGCTGAAACAGCTCGGGCAGCCGCGGAAACAACGCGAACGCGCGCTTCATCGGGCCGTGGTCGGAGGCCGGGATCCCGATCACCGTCGCGCCCCCGGGGACGTCCTGGAGAACGGCCGATTTGGCCCCCACTCGCGCGCCGTCCCCGATGCTCAGGTGGCCCGCCACCCCGGACTGGCCGGCGAACATCACCCCTGCCCCCACGGTGGTGGAGCCCGCGATCCCCACCATCGCCGTGAGGATGCAGTGCGGGCCGATGCGGACGTTGTGGGCAACGTGGACGAGGTTGTCCAGCTTGCTCCCACGCCCGATGACGGTGTCCCCGATCGAGCCTCGGTCCACGGTCGAGTTGGCGCCGATCTCGACGTCGTCCTCGATCACGCAGCCGCCCACCTGAGGCACCTTGCGGTGGCCGCCGCTCGAGGAGGCGTAGCCGAACCCATCCGCGCCGATGCGCGCTCCGGAGTGCAGGACCACACGCTCGCCCACCATTACGCCCGAGTAGAGCGTCACGTGGGCGTGCAGGATGCTGCCCGCTCCGACGCTGGTGCCGGGCCCGACCACGGAGTGGGCGCCGATGCGGACCCGGTCACCGATGACGCACCCTTCCCCGACCACCGCGTAGGCCGCCACTTCCACCTCCGCTCCCAGCCGGGCTCCGGTCCCGATCACCGCGGTGGGGTGGACCCCGGGCCGAGGCGGAGGCGCGGGGTGCAAGCGGGCGAGGAGGGGGATCAGCGCCGCGTAGGGGTCGGCGACCACCACGCGGGGACGGGGGTCGTCGAGTCCGCGCTCCAGATCGCCGGCGACCAGGAGCGAGCCTGCGTGGCTCCCGCCCACCTCGGCGCGGTAGCGCGCGGCGAACAGGGGCGCGATCTCGGAGGGATCCGCGGAGGCAAGCGGGGCCACGCCGCGAACCGCACAGGACGCGTCCCCGACCAGGCGGCCGCCGACCAGCGTCGCCAGCTCGCCCAGGGTGAGCGGCCGTCCCTCCGCGGTGTCGGTGTCAGTCATGGCGCGGACGTGACGACGGGCCCACCCGGCGCCTGTGCAGGTGGGCCCGTCGCGCGAGGAGCACCCGTTGGCTGGCTAGCGGCCGGCCGTGGGCGTGACGCCGGCCTTGAGGCGCCGGATCACTTCCGTCGTCAGGTCGAGGGTCGGATCCGCGGCGACCACGCCGCCGCCCGCGACGTCGAAGATGATCGCGTAGCTGCCCTCGCCCCGGATCACCTCGATCACCTGATTGATCTTGTCCATGACCGGCTGCACCAACTCCTGCTGCCGCTGGGCCGCGCGCTGGTCGATCGCAGCAAGGCGGTCCTGGTAGGCCTTCTGCTTGTTGCGGATGTCGGTCTCGCGCGTCTGCTTGGCGGCCGGCGACAGCATGGCCTGCTGCTGCTCGTACTGCTTGACCAGGGTCTCGAGCTCGGTGGCCATCGTCTGCACCTCGGCCCGATACGTCTGCATGTCCGCATCGAACTGGGCCTGGGCCTCCTTCGCGCCGGGCGCTTCGGCCAGGATGTTCTGGGAGTTGATGTAGCCGATCTTGGCGTTCTGCGCGGACGCAGCCCGGGGGATGGCGAGTGCGAGCAGCAGGGCCGTCGCGGCGAACAATGTGCGCTTCATGTCGATGCTCCAGTCGGGGGGTGGCCGATCCGGCCGCCCGGAGTGTCCCGGTGATCGTGTTTGTGCCGCCGGCTACATGCCGGGTCCCATCTTGAAGTGGAGCTGCCAGCCGGGCCGCGCGCGGTCGAATCCGTACGCGTAGTCAAGCCCGATCGGTCCGAACGGAGTCACCAGCTGGACGCCGATTCCAGCACCCCGATACATCCGGGAGGGGTCGATGTCTTGCGGCTTCGCCCACACATTGCCGGCGTCCAGGAAGGTCGACAGCGAAATATTGTCGTTAAAGCGGAGCGCGTACTCGGCGGTCACCTTCAGGAAGGCGTTAGCCAGCCGGTCCGCCTCCCGGATCCCGCCCGATCCCTGCTCGAAGAACCCCGAGGGGGTGATCGTCGTCTCGTCGTACCCCCTGAGCTGTTCGCCGAATTGTACACCGCCCATCCAAAAACGATCGAACGGGAAGGCCGACGGGTCGCCCAGGATGGCGCCCCCCTTCATGGTCAGCCCGAAGGCCAGGCGCGGGCCCTGCGCGCCTGGCCCGCCGCTGCCGAGCTGCCCCACGGGGAGCCACCAGCTGCCCTCGATCGTGTGCTTGCTGAACTGGCCGTCTCCGCCGAGGAGGCCGCCGCTGAGCTCGCTGTTCCAGCTCAAGCGCGAGCCCGCGGTCGGGAAGAGCGGATGATTGACCGTGTTGCGGGTGACGCCGAGGAGTAGTGTGCTCTGGACCCCCGGGGGCAGGCCGAACAGCGACGTATCCTCGACATCGCTGAACAGCTCGTAGCGGGTGCGGGCGATCGAGTAACCGGTGAACACGCGCGTGCGCGTGGTCCGGGGGACCGGGAAGCCGAAGTTGGCCGAGGACCCGATGCGCCGGCGCCGGCCGGTCGAGAACTGGAAGAAGCGGTCGCGCGTGTTGAAGATGCTGATCGATCCGCTCACCTGGCTCTGGAACAGCGCCGGATCGGAGAACGACAGCTCGAAGTTGTTCAGGTAGCGGCCGAAATCCCAGCGCAGGTGCCCGGACTTGGCCTGCCCGAACAGGTTCGGCTGTTCGTAGCCGATGAAGCCGGCCAGCCCGACCCCTCCACCGACCGAGGTGCCGAAGTTGACGGAACCGGTCTGCTTCTCCTTCACGCCAAAGGTGACGTCGACGTCGCCCGTCTCCGGGTCAGGCACGATGTCGGGCGCTTGCAGCGGTGTCTCGAAGAAGCCCAGCGATCCGATGCTCTGATAGCTCTGGAGGATACGGGCCTGGCTGTAGCGGTCACCGGGGAGCAGCAGCACCCGGTCGCGGACCACCCAGTCGTACGTATAGTCATTGCCGACCACGGCCACGCTGCGGATGTAGGCGGGCAGCCCCTCGCGGATGTCCCAGCTCACGTCCACCGTCGGCGACTGGCCGGCGACCACCGGATTCTTCTTTACCTGGGGGACCACCTGTGCGTACAGGAAGCCCTCGTTGGCGTAGAGCTCGCGCACCTGCCCGGCGGCGGCCTCAAAGGCCACCCCGTCGAACACGCGTCCCGACGCGGCCTCCTCGGCGCTCGCGCCGATGCCGATGCCGGCCAGCAGGCCGCGGCGCTCGGTCTGGAAGTAGCGGTCAAGGAGGGTGTCGGCGAACTCCTGGTTGCCCTCGATCGCGAAGTTCGCGATGCGGTACTGGGAGCCCTCGTCCACCACCAGCTCGAGGCGCGCCTTCCCGGTCTGCGGGTCCACCACAAGGGTGTCGAAGAGCACGCGGAAGTCCAAAAAGCCGCGCGCCCGATAGACCGCGGGCACCGCGCCGCGCAAGTCCGCGTCCAGCTGCGCGGGATCGAAGGTGCCCTGCTTGAACCAGAGGAAGCCCTCGGGCTGGATCGACATCGCGCCCACGATCGCGTCCTCGGAGACCTGCTCGTTGCCGCGCACCACCACGTCTGCGACCGTGACGCGATTGCCTTCGGTCACGTCGAGGATCACGTCCACCACGTTGATCAGCCCCGTCACGGGCTCGAGGCGGTCCTCTATGGTGGCGAACGGGATGCCTTTCTTGGACAGCTCGGCGCGGATGAGCGATGCGGCCGCCGTGACCTTCTGCGGCGAGAACGGCTCGCCGGGCCGCAGCCCCGTCGTGTCCCGCACGCTGCCGGGGCTGACGTGCTCGAGGCCTGCGATGACGACCTGGCGAACCTGCGGCCGCTCGGTCACCTCCAGAAGGAGCACCGCGCGCCCATTCTGCGTGTCCTGCGCGTGGACGAGCACGTCGGAGAACTGCCCGGTCGCCATCAGCGCCTTGGTGCCGCGCTGGATCTCGCGGAAAGACACCGTGGCGCCGGGCTGCACGCCGAACAGCGCCCGCACCGACGCGATCGCGACGCGGTAGCTTCCCACCACCGAGACCGAATCAACCACCACCCGGGAGGCGGGGGTCGCCGCGGGGGCGTTTTGGGCCGCCGCGGGGGTCGCCGCCAGGACGGCGAAGAAGGTCGCCGCGACGACGGCGGCGGCCTTCCCCGATGAGCGCGCGCAAAACCTGGGCTGAATCACGTCT
>CAXNGW010000059.1:0-8882 GCA_964201975.1 Longimicrobiales bacterium
GGAGTGCGCCGCATCGAGGCGGCGACCGGGCCGGGCGCGTTCCGCCATTTCGAGGAGGTCGAAGCACGTCAGGCCGAGGCTGCGGCCGTGCTACGCACATCCCCGGATCACCTGGTGCAGCGTGCGCGCCAGCTGCTCGAGGAGCGCTCCGAGCTGGAGGGGATGCTCCACGAGATGCGGAAGGGCGGGGGCGCGGGGGAGGTCCCGGTCCACGAGGTCGGCGTGGACGCAGCGGGCAAGGTGTTCACCTACCGCGCCGTGCGGCTCAAGGTGCGCGGGCCCGACGACGCGCGCGCATGGGGAGACGCTTTTCGCGGATCGGGCCGGAGCGGTGTCGTCGTGGTCGCCGCCGAATCCAGCGACGGCAAGCACAGTCTGTTCGGCTTCGTGAGCGACGACCTGATCGCGCGCGGAATCCGCGCCGACGTGGTGATCCGCGAGATCGCTGCGCAGGTGGGCGGGAGGGGAGGTGGACGCCCCCACATGGCGCAGGGGGGGGTCGCCGATCCGGCCGGGCTCGATGAGGCGCTGGTGTCGGGTGAGGCGGTGGTGCGGCGGCTGGCCGGAGCGAGCGCGGCGTGAGCTGCGGAAGCCGCGCCTCCGGCGTGTTGAGCACGCGCGGAATGGGCGGAGGCCTCAGGTGAGCGACCTGCGGGGCTGGCTGACCGGGCGCACCCCGGCGCCCCCCGAATCGCTCCCGCTGCCCGTTCCAGACGGCGACGGCGATCCGGTCGAGTTGCTCGCCGACGCCGGCGCCCGCGGGCTCAAGCGGGCGATCGGCGGCGACGGAGAGCGGGGTGGCGCGTACGACCTGCTCGCCGCCGACGCGCTGCTGACCTACGCGTGCGAGCGGGCGGCCGCGACTCCCGATCCCGAGGCGGAGCTGCTGCGCGTGCTCGCGCGGGTGTCGCGGCGGGGCGAATGATCCAAGAAGATCCGCTGGCCATCGGCGATTTCCACTCCCACCTCATCCCCGGGGTGGACGACGGCGCCCGCACGCTGGAGGACACGCTCGAGGGGGTGGAGCGGATGGTGGCGGAGGGAATCCGCAAGATCATCACCACCCCGCACGTGGACGCGAGCCTGATCAACGATGCGGGGCCCTTCCAGGAGCGCATGGAGCTGGTGGATCGCGCGTGGGACGAAGCCAGCTGCGCGGTCGCGGAGCGGTTTCCGGAAGTGGACTTCCGGCGCGGCCACGAGGTAATGCTCGACCTCCCGGACCCGGACCTGTCCGACGCACGGCTGCGGCTCGGCGGCTCGTCGTTCGTGCTGATCGAGTGGCCGCGCCTGCAGCTTCCTCCCGGCACGGTCGATGTCTTGACCCGCCTCCTGCGGTCGGGCGTGCGGCCGATCATCGCGCACCCGGAGCGCTACGTGGGTTTCGACCGCGAGCTCGAGCTGGCGAGCGAGTGGAAGCGGGCGGGAGCATACCTCCAGGTGAATTACGGCTCGCTGGTCGGGCGCTATGGCCCGCAGGCGCGGACGCTGGCATTGCGGCTGCTGCGGCGGGGTTGGGTGGATTACCTGGCCACGGACTTCCATGCACGGCCGCACCTGAAGCTGTACCACCGCGAGGTGGTGGAAGCGCTGACCGAGCTGGCCGGCGAGGAGCAGATCTCTGTCCTCACGGTGATCAACCCGGGGCGCGTGTTCCGCGACGAGGAGCCGATTCCCCCGCCTGCCCTGCTCCGCGAGCATACGCTGTGGGCGCGCTTGCGGGAGTTGCTCAAGATCCAACGGGACTGACTCCCGCCGGTCGCCGAGGAGACCTGAATGGACGCATCGGATGCTGCAGAGTTGGAGGCGGTCGCGGTGGACCGCGAGCTGAGCGAAGCGCCGTGAGCGCGGCGGCTTCGGATGTCCTGGGCGTGCTGGAAGAGAGCCGGCTCCGCGAAAAGGCCCAGACCCTTTTCTACCGGGCGCTAGCGGCACGCGCTGCGGCCGCCGCCGACGCCGATACGACCGAGCGGCTGAACGACCTGCACGCGGACGAGCAGCACCACCTCGCGCGCCTTACTGCCCGGCTGCTCGAGCTCGGCCACCACCCGCGCGATCTGTCGGGCGTAGCCGCGCCCGGGGGCGACCTGGACGGATGGGAGGCGGATGCGCACGGGCGGGAGGCCGAGGAGGTGCGCTGGTACGAGGCGGCCACCCAGCTGCCGCTGGACGCCCCGACCGCAGCCCTCATCGCTGAGATCGTGGAGTCGGAGCGCCATCACGCGCGGGAGCTGCGTGGCAAATGGATGTCGGCGTGAGCGGGGCGGTGCACGGGGCGCCGGCCCGGCTGCTCGACTTGTCGGGGAAGAACGCGGTCGTGACCGGCGGCTCGCGCGGGGTTGGGAGGGCGACCGCCGAGCTGCTCGCGCGAGCCGGAGCGGGGGTGGGGATCTCGTTCCGCGCCCGAACCCACGAGGCTAACGCGGTGGTGGCGGGGCTCGCCGGGATCGGCGCGCGCGCCTGGTGCGAGCAGGGCGACCTGGGGCGCGCCGCGGACGCGCGCCGGCTCTTCGAGCGCGCCGACCGCGAGTTCGACGGCCTCGATATCGTGGTCGGCAACGCGGGCATCTGGCTCCCCGAGGACGTGGCGATCGCCGACATGGACGACGCGCGCTGGCGCGAGACCGTCGCCGCCAACCTCGACTCCATCTTTCACACCTGCCGGGAAGCGGCGTCGCGTCTCCGGCCCGGCGGCGCGCTGGTGCTGGTGAGCTCGACGGCGGGGCAGCGCGGCGAAGCGTTCCACGCCGACTACGCCGCAACCAAGGGCGCCATCATCGCGCTCGTGAAGGGACTCTGCGTCGAGCTTGCCCCGCGCGGTGTGACCGTGAACTGCGTCGCGCCGGGGTGGGTGGACACCGAGATGGCCGAACCGGCCTTCGGCGACGGCGGGCGCGAGCGCATTGCGCGCGCGATCCCGCTGGGGCGGATTGCGACCGCGGCGGACGTGGCCGGGCCGATCGTATTCCTGTGCACGCCGCTCGCCCGCCACATCACGGGAGAGGTGCTGAACGTGAACGGCGGCTCGGTGCTGGCGGGGTGAGCATCGTGCGCCGGCACCCACGCGCCCCAGCGGCGGTCGGTTGGATCGTGCGCACCCTCGAGGACGCCGGTTTCGAGACATGGGCGGTGGGTGGGGCGGTGCGCGACGCGATCCTGGGAATGGACTCGGTGGATTGGGACCTCGCCACGCGCGCCCGCCCGGAGCAGGTCCGCGGCCTCTTCAAGCGCACCGTGCCGATCGGCATCGAGCACGGCACGATCGGGGTGCTCGCCCGGGACGGCACGCTTTACGAGGTCACCACCTTCCGGCGGGACGTCGAGACCCACGGCCGCCACGCCACGGTCGAGTTCGCCGACCGCCTGGATGACGACCTGTCGCGGCGCGATTTCACGATCAACGCGGTGGCCTGGCACCCGCTCCGGGACGAGCTGCACGACCCCTTCGGCGGGGTCGCAGACCTGGAGCGGGGGCTGCTGCGCACGGTCGGCCGGCCGGCGGACCGGTTCGCCGAGGACTACCTGCGCGTGCTGCGCGCGCTCCGCTTCGCCGGCCGCCTCGGCCTCGCGATCGATGCGCCGACGTGGACGGCCCTGACCGCAGCCACCGATCGGCTGGACGTCTTGTCCCCGGAGCGCGTACGTGAGGAGCTGCTGAAGGTGCTGGGCGCGGACGAGCGTCCGACCCGCGCGCTCACCCTGTACGCCGAATCGGGCGTGCTCGCCGCGCTCATGCCCGAGCTGGCGGCGCTCGTCGGCGCGCCCCGCCCCAATCGTCCGGTGGACGGGTGGAGCTTCGCGCTGGCCGCGGTCGAGGCGCTGCCCCTGCGCCGGCCGCTACTCCGGCTCGCGGCGCTGCTTCAGCTCGCCGGCCCGCGAGCGGCGGCGCAGCTGCTCGTCCGGCTCCGCTTCGCGAACGCGCAGACGGAGCTGGTGGCGGCGCTGGTGGGAGCGGGACTCGGGCCGCCGCCGCGCGGGGCGCCAGCCGCCGACCTCCGCCGCTGGCTGTCGCGTGTCGGGCCCGCGCGACTGCGCGACCTGACGCGGCTCTGGTGTGCGCAGGAGCGGGTGGACCGCGCGCTCGGCGTGCCCGCCCCGGTGGATGCGGCGGGCGCCTGGCGGGAGCTGCGGCGTGAGCTGCGGGACGGCGCGCCGCTGCGCGTGGGCGACCTCGCCCTGGACGGGAACGACCTGATCCGCGCGGGGCTCAAGCCCGGCCCGCATTTCGGCCACATCTTGGGCGCGCTGCTCGAGCGCGTGCTCGACGACCCGGCGCTCAACCACAAGGATGCCCTGCTGCCGCTCGCGCGCGAGCTGGCGGAGGAAGGCTCGGAGGCCCGCGGACGCAGGCGCTAGGCGCGCAGCGCCACCACCGGGTCCACGCGCACCGCGCGCCAGGCCGGCGCGATCGTCGCCAGCAGTCCGGTCAGCCCCAGCATCCCCACGATCGAGCCGTACACGACCGGGTCCCACAGCCGCACGCCGAAGAACGCCGACGAAAGCGGGAACGCGAGCGCGAGGCCGAGGCCGATTCCCAGCGTGGCGCCGAGCGCCAGCTGCGTGCCTACCCGCCCCAGCACCAGCCGGAAGACCGAGCCGCGGCTGGCGCCCAGCGCGGTGCGCACCCCCATCTCACGGGTGCGGCTGGCGACGGAGAAGTCCATCACCCCGTAGAGTCCGACCGCGGCCAGGAAGAGCGCGGCGGTGCCGAAGATGACGAACAGGCTGCCGAAGATACGGTGGAAGGACGAGCCCATGTCCACCGCTTCGCGCAGCGTGCGCACGAAGTAGATCGGCAGGTTCGCATCCTCGGCGGTCACGGCGCGGCGGATGCTACCCACCAGCTCCTGCGGTGCGCCGCCGGTGCGCACGGCGATGCTCATGAAGCGGAGGTCGCGCTGCGCCAGCGGCAGGTAGACCGCGTCGCGCAGCACCTCGCCCCCGCCCCCGAACGGATCCACGCCGGGATGCGCGTCCGCGGCGACCCCGACGACGCGGAGCCAGGGGGCGTCGTCCTCGTCGCCGACGCGGATGCGGCGGCCCAGCGCCGACCCGGCTCCGAGATGGCGCTCCACGAAGCTCTGGCTCACGACCGCCACCGGCTCGCCCCCGCGCTCGGACTCGGCGCGCTCGAACCCGCGCCCCTCGACGAGCGGGACGGCGAACGTTTCGAAGTACCCGGTCGCGCCTGCCGCGATGCCCGTGCGCGGGCGGGCGGCGGGCGTCGCGTAGCGCTCTCCCTCGACCTCGAACGGGACCCGCCCCTGGCCGGTCCCGGGCAGCTGCATCGTCAGGGTGGCCGACTCGACCCCCGGCTCCACCGCGAGGCGATCGAGCAGCTCATGGTAGAAGCGGCTGCGCGCGTCGGGGTCGGGGTAGTCGCTGTCGAACAAGCCGATGCGCGCGGTCATCACCGTGTCGGGCTGGAAGCCGAGCTCGAGCCGGTTCATCGCCGCCAGCGCATCGATCATGAGCCCGGCGGCGATCATGAGCCCGCACGACACCGCCAGCTCGGCCACCACCAGCACGTGGGTGAGGCGGCCCGTGCGGAGCCCGGACGAGCCGCGGCTCTCGTCGCGCAAGATCGTGCCGGCGTCGCCGCCGGACGCGCGCAGAGCGGGCCAGATGCCGGCACCCACGGCGGCTAGGAGCGTGACCAGCGTGGTCGCGATGAGAACGGGTGGATCGAGTCGGAAGATCATCCAGTACGGCTTGTCGATGTCGCCGATCGAATCCTGGAAGAGCCCCAGCGCCACGTTCGCGATCACCGTGCCGGCGATTCCGCCGGCGAGCCCGAGCATCACCGCCTCGAAAAGGAGCTGGCGGACCACCCGCCAGCGGTGCGCGCCCAGGGCGCTTCGCACCGCGACCTCGCGCTCGCGCACCACGCTGCGCGCGAGCAGCACGTTGGCCACGTTGGCGCACGCGACCAGGAGGACGCCGGTCACCATCGCCATGAGGAGCCTCATCGTCATGACGATCTCCGGCGGGATGAAGGACTCCGTGAAGCCCTGCATCTCGATCGACACGCCCTCGTACCCTTCCGGGTGCTCGCCCGCGATCCCCCTCCCGGCCGACTCGACCTCGGCGGCAGCGGCCTCCACCGACACGCCAGCGCGCAGATAGCCCATGACCTGGAGGGGCTGGCCGCCGCGCCGGGGGAGGGAAGTCGGGTCCACCCGGTGCGGCACCCATACTTCCTGGTTCAACGGGAAATGGAAGCCCTCGGGCATGACGCCGATCACCTGGGCGGCCTCGCCGTTCACGCGCAGGGTGCGGCCGAGGATGTTCGGATCGGCGCCGAAGCGGGTGCGCCAGGGGTTGTAGCCGAGCACGATCAGCGCCGGGGCTCCAGGGACGTCGTCGCCGGCGCGGAAGGTGCGCCCGAGCAGGGGACGCACGCCGAGCATGTCGAGCGCATGGGCGGTCACGAACGCGCCCGTGTAGCGCTCCGGCGGAGCGTCGTCGGCCGCGACGTTCACGGTTCCCATGTAGAGCGCCGACAGCACCGCGAAGGAGGCGACGCGGTCGCGCAGGTCGTGGTAGTCGTTCAGCGGCACGCCCAGCTGGTCCCCGTCTTCGCGCCGCCACTCCTCCACCACCATGAGCTTGTCGGCGTCGCGCACCGGCGGCCCACGGAACATCACGGCATAGACGACGATGGACGCGAACGTGACCGCACCCACCCCGAGACCGATCGTCAGGATCGCGACGATCGACAGCAGCGGGGTGCGGAGCAGCATACGGAAGCCGTGGCGGAGATCGCTCAGCAGACCATCCAAGGGGAGCCCGAGAGTTGGGGGTGGGGGCGAGGCTGTATACTGGTACGGCGAGCGGGGCCGCTGGGTGTCAACGCCGAGCGAACGGAGGAGAACGAGGTCGTGACTGAAGAGTTGGAGCTGTTCGGCGCCGTTCCCGGCGCGGGATTTCCGCGAAGCGGGGCGGGCGCTCACCCCGGCGCCCCTCTCGCCGCGCGTATGCGTCCCCGCACCCTGGACGAGTTCCGCGGCCAGGAGCAGCTCCTGGGAGCGGGGCGGCCGCTGCGCGCGATGATCGACGCGGGACGCCCCACCAGCATGATCCTGTGGGGTCCCCCCGGCAGCGGGAAGACGACGCTGGCACGGCTGATCGCGGAGGCCTCGGACGCCGTGTTCGTGCCGTTCAGCGCGGTCACCGAGGGCATCCCGCGCGTGCGCGAGATCATCGCCGAAGCGCGCGCGCGGCGCGACGCCACCGGCCGCCGCACGATCCTGTTCGCCGACGAGATCCACCGCTTCAACAAGGCCCAGCAGGACGCCTTTCTGCCGCACGTCGAGGAGGGCGTGGTCGTGCTCATCGGCGCCACCACCGAGAACCCGAGCTTCGAGATCGTGCGGCCGCTGCTGTCGCGGGCGCCCGTGCGCGTGCTGCAGCCGCTCGCCGCGCCCGACCTGCGCCGCATCCTGCAGGACGCGCTGAGCGACGTCGAGCGGGGGCTGGGCGGGCTGGAGCTCGCCTGGGATGAAGACGCGCTCGACCTGATCGCGGACGTAGCCGACGGCGACGCGCGGCGCGCGCTCGGTGCGCTCGAGGGCGCGGCCACCTGGGTGGGGCAGGGCGGCCGCATCGACGCGACCGCCGCCCGCGAGGGCCTTCAGCACCGCTTCGCGGTCTACGACAAGGGCGGGGAGGAGCACTTCAACCTCATCTCCGCGCTCCACAAGTCGATCCGCGGGAGCGATCCCGACGCCGCGCTCTACTGGCTCGCGCGCATGCTGGACGGGGGCGAAGATCCCCTCTACCTGGCGCGCCGCCTCGTGCGGATGGCGGTCGAGGACATCGGGCTCGCCGATTCGGGCGCGCTCGCGGTCACCATCGCCGCGCGCGACGCGTTCGCTTTCCTGGGCTCGCCCGACGGCGATCTGGCGCTAGCGGAAGCGGCCGTCTACCTCGCGACGGCGCCCAAGTCGAACCGCGTGTACGAGGCATGGGGTGCGGCCATGGGGCGCGCGCGAGAGACTACTGGCGAGCCGGTGCCGCTCCACATCCGCAACGCCCCAACCGGCTTGATGAAGGAGCTGGGGTACGGCAAAGGATACCGCTACGATCCGGGCGAGAGGGATGGCGTGGCGGATCAGAGCTACCTGCCCGAGCGGTTGGCCGGGGAGCGCTACTACGAGCCGGGCCCCCACGGTCACGAGCCCCGCATCCGCGAGCGGCTCGAATGGTGGGCGGAGAAGCGGCGCGAGGCGCGGGAGCGCGCGGGTGAGCGCCGGGGAGGAGCAGGCGCACCCCCAGGGGGGTAGGAGCCGCAGGAGCCCTCGAGTCCCTTCGGTCCCACGCCCCTGAGGTCCCGATTCCGACCCAGCTGATCGACAACCGCAGACCGGTGGACAAGGCCGTCCTGGTGGGAGCCCCCAACAAGGACGTCCCGATTTCACTCGCCGACGAGCATTTGCGGGAGCTGGGGCAGCTGACCGACACCGCGGGCGGCCAGGTCGTGGGCACCGTGCGCCAGCGGCTCGACCATCCCCACCCCCGCTATTACGTCGGGGAGGGGAAGGCCCACGAACTGCGCGACGCGGTGGCCGAGACCCAGGCCGACCTGGTCATCTTCGACGAGGAGCTGTCGCCCGCGCAGGGCAAGAACCTCGAGGATCTGATCGGCGTGCGGGTGATGGACCGCTCCGAGCTGATCCTCGACATCTTCGCGACGCGGGCGCGGTCGCGAGAGAGCCGCATGCAGGTCGAGCTCGCGCAGCTCGAGTACCTGCTGCCCCGCCTGAAGCGCATGTGGAGCCACTTGTCGCGCATCCGCGGGGGCATCGGCCTGAGGGGACCGGGGGAGACCCAGCTCGAAACCGACCGCCGGATGATCGGCGAGAAGATCGCGGACCTGAAGG
>CAXNGW010000060.1:0-8851 GCA_964201975.1 Longimicrobiales bacterium
GCGGCCGCTCTCGCGATCCTGGTCGCGGCGTGCACGCGGGTCGGGACCGGCCCGCCCGGCGCACCGGCGGCGTCGCAGCAGCCTGCAGTCACGCCGGCGGTCCCCGCGCCCACGCCGCCGCCCGCGCCGCCGCCCCCCGCTCCCGCGGGCGCACCCCCTGCCGCCGCGGCGACCGCGCGCGTACCGGGCGCGGCCGGCACCACCCGCCCGGCCGCGCGCTTCACCGAGGTGCGGGGGCTCTGGGTGGTGCGCTTCTCGCTCGCGACTCCGGCCTCCACGCGCGCCGTGGTCGAGCGCGCGGCGCGCGCGGGCTTCAACACGCTGTTGGTCCAGGTGCGCGGGCGCGGAGACGCGTTCTATGCGAGCGCGCTCGAGCCGCGGGCGGCCGCCCTCGCGCGCGCCCCTGCCGACTTCGATCCACTCGCCCAGATCGTTCGCGAGGCGCACGTGAAGGGAATCGCCGTGCACGCGTGGATGAACGTGGACCTGGTGGCCGATTACACCACCGTGCCCACCGACCCCCGCCACCTAGCGCGCGCCCACCCCGAAGCGCTGATGGTGCCGCGCGCGCTCGCCCGCGAGCTGGCCGGGGTGCGGCCCGGCGATCCGCGCTACGCGCAGCGCCTGATCGAGTGGTCGCGCGCCAACAACCGGCAGGTGGAGGGGCTCTACGCGTCGCCGTGGAGTCCGGCCGTGCGCGAGCGTACGCTCGCGGTCGCGACCGACCTGGCCGAGCGCTACGACCTCGACGGCATCCACTTCGACTACATCCGCTACCCGGGACCGAACTTCGACTATTCGGTGGGCGCGGTCGCGGCCTTCCGCGAGTGGGCGATCCCGCTCGTGGACGTCGGGCGCCGCCGCGCCCTCGACCGCGCGACGGGGGCGAACCCGCTGGCTTGGCCCGACAGCCTGCCGCGGCAATGGAGCGACTTTCGCCGCCAGCAGCTGACCAGCCTGCTCGAGCGCATCCATTTCGCGGTGAAGGCCCGCCGCCCCTGGATGGTGGTGTCGGCGGCGGTCTACCCGGACACCGTGGACGCGCGCGGCGCGCGCTTCCAGGACTGGCCCGGGTGGGCGCGCTCCGGGCTGCTCGACGCGGTGGCGCCGATGGCCTACACGGCCGACGACCGCCGCTTCCGGGGCCAGGTCGAGGAGGTGGTGGCGGCCGCTCCTGGCACCGAAGTGTGGGCGGGGATCGGCTCCCACCTGACCGGGCTGCAAGGGACGCTGCGCAAGATCGGGATCGCCCGCGAGCTCGGGACGCACGGGATCATGCTTTTCTCGTACGACTGGACGATCGATCCCAAGGGCGGGGGCGGCGAGGCGTTCCTGGAACGGGTGGGACGGAGCTGGACGCGTTGACGGGGCAGGGGACCCACCCCACTTTCCGGCCGCCTTCCAACCCGGCCCGGTAAACCATGGCGCAGACCCACACACCCCTGATGGACGAGAGCGCGGTCCGCCGGGCGTTGTCGCGCATGGCCCGCGAGGTCACCGAGCGCACCGGGGGCACCGACCGGCTCGTCCTGATGGGGATCCACCGCCGCGGCGATGAGATCGCGGCGCTGCTGCGTGAAGAGATCCACAAGGCCGAAGGGACGGCGCCGGCGCTGGGCTCGCTCGACATCACGCTCTACCGCGACGATCTGGGCACCCTCGGCCCCCGTCCCGTGGTGGGGGAGTCCGTGCTCCCGCCCGAGGGCATCGACGGCAAGATCATCGTCATCGTGGACGACGTCCTCTTCACCGGCCGCACTGCGCGCGCGGCGCTCAACGAGCTGATGGACTGGGGCCGGCCCTCCCTCATCTACCTGTGCGTGCTGGTGGACCGGGGCGGACGCGAGCTGCCGATCCAGCCGGACATCGTCGGGCGCAAGGTCGAGGTGATCGGGAACCGCCGCGTCGAAGTGCTGGTGCCCGCGTTGGACGGTCGCCTGGCGGTCGAGATCGTCAAGAATCCGCCGGAGGGGACGTGAGCCGCGAGGGCCTCCGGTGACCCGCACCGTCTCCTCATTGGGCAAGGACCTGATCGGCCTCGAGCCGCTTTCGGCCGATCAGATCCGCTCCATCCTCGACACCGCGGAGCCGTTCAAGGAGATCAGCGAGCGGCGCATCAAAAAAGTGCCGGTGCTACGCGGAAAGACCATCGTCAACCTCTTCTTCGAGCCCTCCACCCGCACCCGCATCTCGTTCGAGTTCGCCGAGAAGCGCCTGTCGGCCGATACCGTCAACATCACCACCGCGGGCTCGTCGGTCGTGAAGGGCGAGACGCTGGTGGATACCGCCCGCAACCTCGAGGCGATGCGCATCGACATGGTCGTCATGCGGCACGGCTCATCGGGCGCCGCGGGCTTCCTCGCCGAGCGCATCCCCTCCAACGTCATCAATGCCGGGGACGGCTCTCACGAGCACCCCACGCAGGGGCTGCTCGACCTGCTCACGATCCGCGACCGCCTCGGCAAGATCGAGGGGGTCAAGGTCTGCATCGTCGGCGACATCAGGCACTCGCGCGTGGCGCGGTCGAACATCTACGGGCTGGTGAAGCTGGGCGCAGAGGTGGCGGTGTGCGGTCCGCCCACGCTGCTGCCGGTCGGCATCGAGGAGCTGGGCGTGCAGGTGTTCCGGCGCGTCGAGGAGGCGATCGAGTGGGCGGACGTGCTCAACATCCTCCGCCTCCAGCTCGAGCGCATGCAGGGCGGCTACGTGCCGAGCCTGCGGGAATACAACCGCATCTTTGGGGTCACCAATGCACGTCTCGAGAAGGCACCGAAGGACGTCCTCATCCTCCATCCCGGGCCCATGAACCGCGGCGTCGAGATCGACAGCGACGTCGCCGACGGGCCCCATTCGGTGATCCTGCACCAGGTGACCAACGGCGTGGCGGTGCGCATGGCGGTGCTCTATCTGCTGGCGGGGGGAGCTCCCGAGACGGCCGAGGCGGCCAAGGGCGGGGGCGAGACATGAGCCCGCGCCGGAGTGACCCGCCGATCCTGCTCAGGGGCGGGCGCGTGGTGGACCCCTCGCAGGGGCTCGACGAGGTGCGCGACGTGCTGCTGGTGGAGGGTGTCGTGGAGGGGCTCGGGCGCGGCCTCGAGGCGCCCGACGGCGCGCGCGTGATCGACGCCGCGGGGCTGATCGTGACCCCGGGGCTGATCGACGTGCACGTGCATCTGCGCGAGCCCGGCGGCGAGCACAAGGAAACGATCCGCACGGGCGCGCGCGCCGCGGCGGCGGGGGGCTTCACCGCCGTGTGCGCGATGCCCAATACCGACCCGCCGATGGACGACCCCGCGACCGTGGCGTTCGTGCTCTCGGAGGGGCGCAAGGTGGGAGCGGCGCGCGTCTATCCACTCGGCTGCATCTCCCTCGGGCAGAAGGGCGAGCGGCTGGCCGAGGTGGGCGAGATGGTGGCGGCCGGTGCGGTCGGCATCACCGACGACGGCCATCCCGTCATGGACTCGGGGCTGATGCGGCTCGCGCTCGAGTACGCGCGCGTGTTCGGGGTGCCGGTGGCGGACCACCCCGAGGATCTGGGGCTCGCCCGTAACGGCGCCATGAACGAGGGGCTGGTCGCCACCCGGCTCGGCCTCTCGGGGAAGCCGAACGCGAGCGAGGACGTGCACATCCTGCGGGATCTGCTCGTGGCCGAGCTGACCGGGGGGCACATCCACCTCCAGCACGTGTCGACGCGCATGGGCGTGGAAGCCATCCGGCGCGCCAAGGAGCGGGGGGTGCACGTGACTGCCGAGGCGACCCCGCACCACATGCTGCTCACCGACGAGGCGGTGGAGGGCTACCGGACCGAGGCCAAGATGAACCCGCCGCTGAGGAGCGCCGCCGACCGCGACGCGGTCATCGCCGGGCTGGTGGACGGGACCCTCGACACGCTGGCGACCGATCACGCGCCCCACCACTACGACGAGAAAGAGCAGGCCTTCGACGACGCTCCCAACGGCATCGTCGGGCTGGAGACGTCGCTCGGGCTGGTGCTCACCCACCTGGTAGCGAAGGGGGTGATCGACCTGGCGACCCTGGTGGAGCGGATGACCGTGGCGCCGGCCAGGGCGTTCAACCTCCCGGGGGGCACCCTCCGCAGGGGCTCGCCCGCCGACGTCACCTTGATCGACCCCGAGCGCGCCTGGACGGTGTCCGCGCGTGCCTTCCTGTCCAAGAGCCGGAACACCCCGTTCGATGGGTGGGAGCTCAAGGGGCGGGCGGTGATTACCGTGGTGGGGGGCCGCATCGCCTGGGAGCTGGACGATCGGGGCTGAGCGGGGGGAGGCTGGATGCACGAAGGCCCGGGAGGCGTTGCCGCCCCCCGGGCCTTCGTGTGTCGGGCAGGCCCGGGTCAGCTCTTGGCGTTGAGCCGGTTGGCGTGCCGGGCGAGCTGCCCCTTGATGCGGGCCGCCTTGTTCGGATGGACCAGCCGCTCCTGGGCCGCCTGATCGAGCAGCGAGACGGCCTCGCGCAGCCGGGCCTGGCCGGCCTCGTCGGTCGCGGTGATCTCGCGGGCGCGCTTCAGGGCCGTGCGAAGACGCGCGCGCTCGGCGCGGTTCTTCTCCCGGAACTGCTCCCCCAGCACCATCCGCTTCTGGGCGCTCTTGATGTTCGGCATGCCTGAATCCTCATGTTTCGCGGTCGTTTCGAGCCAAAAAACATACCGTTCCGGGAGTGATCGATCAATGGGATGCCCCGGCGCCGTGGACCGGGCCTCTGCCCCCGGGTAGCTTTGGGCCTCATGGATTTCTTGCTTCTGGCTCCCGTGCTGCTGTTCTCCATCGTGGTCCACGAAGTGGCCCACGCCTGGCAGGCCCGCCGTGAGGGGGACGACACGGCGGAGCAGCTCGGCCGCATCACGCTCAACCCGATGAAGCACATCGACGCGTTCGGGTCCGTGCTGCTGCCCCTCATGCTCTGGTTCGCCGACTCGCCGATGATGTTCGGGTGGGCGAAGCCGGTGCCCGTCGACCCGCGCAACTTCCGCAACCTGAAGGCCGGTGATATCCGTGTGTCGCTGGCAGGCATCGTGTCGAACCTCATCCTCGCCGTGCTGTGCACGCTGCTCAGCGCGGTGCTGGCGGCGATCGGCGGCGACGGGGTGGTGGCGGAGGCCATCCAGCGCATGTTCCTGTTCGGGATCCTGATCAACCTGGTGCTCGCGTTCTTCAACCTGATCCCGATTCCGCCGCTCGACGGCTCGCACGTGCTCTATCAGATGCTGCCGCCCCGCGCGGCCGAGGGCTACCGGAAGGTGGGCCGCTGGGGATTCCTCGTCATCCTCGCGCTGGTCTTCTTCTTCCCCGGCGCGCTTCAGACCCTGCTCACCCCGGTGACCGTCTTGATGGGCGCCGCCGATTGGTTCATCCGCCTGTGGATCTGAGCTACGCGCACAGCCCGCTCCTCGCGCGCGAGGATTTCCTGACGGTCGAGCTCGACCGCTTCCAGGGTCCGCTCGACCTCCTTCTCCATCTGATCCGCCAGCAGGACGTCGACGTCTTCGAAATCCCGATCGCCAGGATCACCGATCAGTTCCTCACGGCGATCAAGAACATCCGGGCCGATCAGCTCGAGGGTGCGGGCGAATTCCTCGAGATGGCCGCGACGCTGATCCGCATCAAGGCCCAGATGCTCCTCCCCCGCCACGAGGGCGAGGAGGACCAGGACCCGCGCGCGGAAGTGGTGCGCCGCCTGCTCGAGTACGAGCAGATCCGCGAGATCTCGAGCCGGCTCCAGTCCGCCGAAGCCGAGCGCGCGCGCCGCTTCGGCAAGGGCTTTGTGCCGACACGTCCCCGCCCGGATCCGTCCGACACGCCCTTCGAGACCACCTGGGACGAGGTCTTCGAGGCCGCGCTGCGGGTGGAGATGCCCGAGTCGGTGGACCGCCGCCACACGGTCGCCTCGCGGTCGGTGGCGATGGAGGACAAGGTGGTGCTGATCACTGGCCGCCTCGCCGACCTCGCGCGCATCGAGTTCAGCCGCCTCCTGACCGGCTTCGACGACAAGATGCACGGGGTGATGACGCTGCTCGCCGGTCTCGAGATGAGCCGTCGGCGCGAGCTCTTCCTGCGCCAGGTGGCGCCGTTCAGCGAGCTGTGGCTCTACCGGCGCGCGGAAGGCGACGAAACCCCGGTCAGCGAGGGGCGCGCCGCCAGTTCCGAGGAGCCCGAAATGCCGCGCGGGATGCGCCGCCGTCCGTCCTGGATGAAGCCCGAGGAGCCGGAGGCCGACGATCCGCTCGGGCTGCTCGACGAGGCGACGGACGGCGAACCGGCGTTCACCCAGATCCCAAGCCTGCACACCGAGGAGCCGGAGACCCCGTGAAGGTCACGCAGATCGTGGAAGCGGTGCTGTTCGCCAGCGACGCTCCGCTCAAGGCCGAGGAGATCGCCCGCGCCGACGGCGCGCTCGACGAGGACGTGGTCGAAGGCGCGATCCGCGCCCTCCAATCCGAGTACGCCGAGACCGGACGCTCCTTCCATCTGGTCGAGCTGGCGGAGGGATTCCAGATCCTCACGCGGGGCGAGTTTGCGCCCTACCTCGAGCGCTTCGACACCATCCCGCGCCCGTCCCGCCTGTCGGGCCCGGCGCTGGAGACGCTCGCGATCATTGCCTACCGGCAGCCGATCGGGCGCATCGAGATCGAGTACGTGCGCGGGGTCGCGTGCGGCGGCGTCATCCGCACACTCCAGGACCGCGGCGTGGTGGACGTGGTCGCGCGCGGCGAGGGGGTCGGACGGCCGCTGCTGTACGGCACCACGCAGCGCTTCCTCGATCACTTCGGCTTCCGCTCCGTCGAGGACCTGCCCCGGCCCGAGGAACTGCCCGTGGTGCTGCGCGAGCGTATCCCGCTGGGCGCCGAGGAGAGCGTGGCGGCCGCGGACGCGGCCCTCGAGGGCACCTCCCACGCCGCGATGGTGGACGCCCCGGCCGCGGACGCGCCGTGACATGAGCAGCACGTCGGATAGCGGCGCGGGCGTCCGCATCCAGAAGCTTCTCTCCGGGGCGGGGATCGCCTCGCGCCGCGCGGCCGAGGAGCTGATGGCGCAGGGACGGGTGCGCGTCAACGGCGTCACCGTCACCACCCCGGGCGTCCGCGTGGACCCCGACCACGATGTGGTCGAGGTGGACGGGCGCCGGGTCGGCACGGCGCAGCGGCGCTGGATCCTCCTGCACAAGCCGACCGACACCCTCACCACCCGCTCGGATCCCCACGGCGGCGCCACCGTGTACGGCTTGCTCCCCCCGGAGCTGCGGGCGCTCCGCTACGTCGGGCGCCTCGACCGCCACACCGAGGGGCTGCTCCTGCTCACCAACGAGGGCGATCTCGCGCACCGCCTCCAGCACCCCTCCTCCGAGGTCGAGCGCGAATACCACGCGGGCGTCGCCGGCCGCCCCGGCCCCGACGCGCTCCGCAGCCTGACGCTGGGGGTCGAGCTGGAGGACGGACCCGCGCGCGCGTTGCGCGCGCGCCTTCTTCCGGAGGAGGCGGACGGTGGGGTGCTTTCCCTCGTCCTCGCCGAGGGGAGGAAGCGCGAGATGCGCCGCCTGCTCGACGCGGTCGGGCATCCGGTGCGCTGGCTGCGGCGGGTGCGCTTCGGCCCGATCCGGCTCGGCGAGCTGCCGCGGGGCCAATGGCGGGATCTGGAAGCGTCCGAGGTGGACGCCTTGCGGGACGCGGCCAAGGGCTGATCACCACCCCTCGTCGCCGACCAGTGGCACGAAGCGGCAGCCAGCAGCGGGGCCCGGGTGCCCTCGCCGCGCTATTCTTCGCCCATGGCCGCCCCCAAGATCCCCGACCCCCGGAACCGCACGTTCATCGTGGCGGACCCCATGCTCGCCACCGGCGGCTCCGCCGTGGCCGCGGTGCGGCTGCTGCAGGAGCGGGGGGCCGAGGACGTCCGCTTCATGTGCCTGGTGGCCGCTCCGGAGGGCGTGCGGGCGATGCTGAAGGCCCACCCCCGCGTCCCCGTCTATGCCGCCGCCCTCGACCGCGAGCTCGACGAGCGGGGCTACATCCTACCCGGGCTGGGGGATGCCGGCGACCGCCTGTTCGGGACCCGCTGAGCCGGCTCTGCGGCAGGCAATGGAGGGAATGGAAATTGTAGCCCTGGGGGGTGTATCCGGGGTTCAAAGGTGCCCCGGCTCAGCACACCTCTCGGCAGGATCAGGGAGAAGCGGATGCTCACCCACGACCGTATGGTCGAGTTGCACAAGCAGCTTTCGCAGGCGTCTGTCCTTTCCGTCTACGTCGACGGCAATCAGCACGACCCCGCCGAGCGCAACAAATGGCGAACCCGGCTCGAGCAGGGGTTGGACGAGGCCCGCCGCGGGTTGGCGGGAGAGCAATTGAGCGCGTTCGAAGCCGCCGCCCGGCTGGTGCAGGCCGAGCTCAAGGACTTCGACGCTTTCCTCCCCGGTAAGGCCTTCGTCGCCTTCGCCACCGCGGACCAACTCTGGTACGTGCAGACGGTATCCGTGAGCATGCCCGACCTGGTGCGGTGGGATCAGGGGATGGCGGTCGCCCCATACGTGCGTGGGCTCAAGCAGGAGCGGCCCGTGGTCATCGCGTTGATCGACAGCCAGCGCGCGCGCGTATTCCTCTACCACGACGGGGGCGTGAATGAACTGGACGACCTGCGCGCCGACACCTTCATGGGCGACCTGACCGATGCGGGCGCGAGCAAGCGCGCCACCCATGTCACCGGCCAGCGCGGCGTGACGTCCACGGACGCAGCCAATCGCTTTCTCGACGTGGCGTCCCAGCGCATGGTCAGCGAGTTGGTGAAGGTGGTGGCTCATCGAGCGGGCGACCACGGCTTCGTGGTCCTCGGAGGCACGACGGAGATGG
>CAXNGW010000061.1:0-8831 GCA_964201975.1 Longimicrobiales bacterium
GTCCGCGTGGATGTGCGTCTCGGTCACGTGGGTGATGCGCAACCCGCGTCGCTCGGCGGCGCGCAGGTACTGGTCGGCGTCGCGGTTGGGGTCGACCACGAGCGCGCTCCCCGCGCCCTCGCACCCGACCAGCCAGCTCGCCTGCGCGAGCGAGTCGTCGTAGAAGCGCTCGAGGATCATGTCAGAGCGGCGCCATCACGGTGGCCCAATCCCAACTCTCGAGCCCGTTTTCCATGACTGCCTTGACCGAGATCGGGCTGCCGGGCCGCACGTCCGCGAGGCGGGTCAGAGTGCTGGGCACCGTGAGCTCGCGCAGCGCACCCGCGCGGTCGGTGTAGCGCACCTGGTAGCGGCGCACGCCGCGCTCGGGCGCGGCGGCCCAGCCGAGGTCGAGGCCGCCCTCGCGCGCGGGGCGGACGATCGCCTCCTTGACCGGGGCGGGGCTCGACGCCATCAGCATGAGCGAGGCGATGGTCGTCTTACACGCCTCGGCGACGAGCATCTGGTTCACCGTGTCCACGCGATCGGTGGCCTGGTGGTAGTGGGGATTGCCGAGGATCGGGTACGCGCCCATGCCGCCCACGATATCACCGAAGGCGTCGTTGAGCGAGGCGGCGTCGGTGCTCCGGTAGTAGCGCGCGTCGTACGTGATCATGTCGGTGAAGTACGTGGCCGCGGCGTGCATGAGGTCGCGCACCCCGGGGTTCGACCAGCGGATCGTCATGTCGAGACGGTGGTCGTTGGTATAGCCGATCATGTCGTTGTTGATCACCCCGGCGATGCGCTTCCCCGCGGCCAGCACCCGGCGCGAGTACTCGATCGAGCCCAGCAGCCCCGCCTCTTCTGCGGTATAGAATGCGAATTCGATCGACGCGGGCTGGGGGTGGTTCTTCAGCACGCGCGCCGCCTCCAGCAGCGCGGTCACGCCCGAGCCGTCGTCGTCGCTCCCCGGCCCGCGCTCGACCGAATCGAGGTGCGCGCTCGACACGTAGACCACGTCGGGGTTCACCGTACCCTGGAGCCGCGCGATGACGTTCGCCGTGCGCACGCCCGCGCGCGTCTCGAACCACTGCACCTCGGGGTCGTAGCCGAACTCGCGCAGGCGCGCCGCCAGGTACTCGATCGTGAGCGCGTTGCCCGGCTGGGTGATGTGGCGGGAGCCGAAGCGGAACAGGTCCTGGGCGGACGCGTCGATGCGCCCGATCGACACCTCCCCCACCACCTGGCGCACCGCGTCCGCGACCGGCTGGAACGAGCGCGCGCCGCGTGCGCGCAGGTCCTCCTCCCGGCCCAGCCCCTCCTGGAGGCGGCGCCGTACGTCGTCCACCGTCACGCCGCGGGTGAGGTCCACCAGGTAGACGGCGCGCTCGGGCGAGATCGTATCGCCGTCGCGGTCGGCGACGATCAGCACGGAGGCGCCCCCCGGAGTCGGCACCCACTCGTACTCGGGCGCGATCGTGCGCACCGAGTTGTTGTGGAAGAGCTTCTCGGGCTCCCCGCCGGCGACCTTGTACAGGTAGGAGCGCCGGTGCCGGGCCTCGCCCTTCATCGCGAGCACGGTCTCGTCATCCAGGAAGACCGGGAGCAAGTCGTGCTGGATCTCGAACGAGAGCTGGCGCTCCTCCCCGCTCGTCACGGACGCGGCAAACAACTCCCAGTCGTGGATCGGCTGCTTCTGGTAGGCCACCCACGCGCCCGAGGGAGACACCGCCGGGCTCTCCATCGGCAGCGCGGTGCGGACGAGCACGCGCGGTGCGGCCGGGTCGCCGGGGCGGACCACCTCGAGCGTGCCCTGCCCGGCGTCCGTGCCGAGCATCGCGATCAGCGAACCGTCGGCGGCGACCGCGGGCGAGCGGCGGCCCGGGAAGCGGCGGACCCCGCCCCCCTGTCGGTCGATGAGGAGCAGCTCGTCCCGCCGCGCGCCGCCGCCCACGCCGATCACCCAACGTCCGCCCGGCACCGCCCGCAGCCCGGTGACGCCGCCGGTGCCGAGCGCGCGCGCCTCGCCGTTCTCGAGCACGAGCGCGTCGAAGGGGCCGTCCGCCGGCGGCACCCCCACCACGAGTAGCGCGTCGCCGGCGGCGGTGACCGACAGCGGACCCCAGCCCGCCGTGGCGAGCGTGGTCTCGCGCCCCTCGGGGAGCGTGCGCACGCGCACCTCGGCCGCGCGCGCCTCGATCAGTTCCAGCGTCTGCTGCGCGGCGCGGCGGGCGTTGGCGTCGGGCGCGGCGTCCACCGCGCGGCGCGCGACTTCGCCCGCCGGGGTCGTACGGCGGACCAGGTAGGCGATGCGCCCGCCGGCCATGAGCGCGGTGGTCTGCGCCGCCAGCGACCCGGCGATGCGTCCATCGGGCAGCGACATCAGCTTGGTCACCACGGCGCCGTTTTCGGTCACCTGGAACGTCGCCCAGCGGCCGGCCGGAGCGACCGCGAGCCGGCCGCCGTTCGGGGCCACCTCGGCGACCGGATGCGTCTCGCCGGTGAGTAGCGCGATGCGGTCCTTGATCTCGGCAGCGCGTGGCCCGTCGAGCAGCGCGAGGTAGCCGCGCAATGCGGTCGGATAGTCGCCCGCGTCCCATGCGGCCCAGGGGGCCTGGAGGGCGAGGTCGTCGGGCAGTCGGGTCTGCGCGGCGAGGGGGGACGCGGCCCACAGCAGGGCCGGGAGGAGCGCGGGGAGGGCGGCGAGTCTGTTCATGTCACCCAACTTAGGCGAGGTAGCGCTGCTCCAGCACCCTGCGGTGGTGGAGCGCGTGGCCGGTCAGGATCCAGGCCACCGCGCGCACGAACCAGAGCAAAGAACGCTGCGTACTCGTCCTCCGCCGGACGCACCGACCAATCGGGCCCCTTGTCCCCGCGCCCCATCGCCGCCTCCTCGGTTCGATTCGTCCCCCTGCGACCGCTCGCTCTGGAGCTTCCCCGCCGTCGCCGCCGCCGCGCGCAGCACGTTGCCGCCTGCCAGCTTCTCCCGGCCGCGATCGGCGGCGTGATCGGGGTGGGGGCCGGCGGATACGTGGCGCTGGGGGTGATCACGCTCGAGGCGCGGCGCGGGACCTATCTGTTCGGCCTCGATGACGCACTCGGATGGGAGTCCGCCGCCGTCCTGGCCGGCGGCGGGGCGGGGGTGATCCTGGGCGCCTGGGATCAGAACCGGCTCCGTAGCACGGTCTTCGGCAGCATCGCGGGGGCGGTGGTGGGAACCGGGGTCGGCGCCCTGGTCGGACGCCGCATCTGGCCCCCTCCCGAGGGAAAATGGGCGGGCGGAGTGATCGGGGGGGCGGCAGGCGTGCTGGTGGGCGCGGGCGTGGGCATGCTGATGCCGCAGAAGTGGCTGGGCGGGGAGCGCGACGCGGACAACAGCGTCCCCGTCGCGATCCGCATCCCGGTGGGGGAATGAGCGGCCGCCGCGCTGGGTTGCTGCTCGTCTCGCTGGTCGCCGCGGGGTGCGTGCGGACCACCCCGAATCCACCATTCACCCCCATCACCGCCGCCCGCCCCGAGCTGATCGAGCAGGTCGTCTTCCTGCTCGGCGACGCCGGCCAGGCGCTGCTCGACCAGAGCCCGCTCGAGGCCCGCCTCCAGCAGGAGGTCGAGCGCTGGGCGGGCGACCTCGCGCGCCCCGAAGCCGTGTCGGTCCTCTTCCTCGGCGACAACGCCTATCCCGCCGGCATCCGCGACGCCGCCGATCCCCGCCGCCCTCTCGACTCCCTCTACCTGCGCTCTCAGGCCGAGCTGGTGGGCGGTCCCAACGCGCGGCGCTACCGCGCGCGCGGGTACTTCATCGCCGGCAATCACGACTGGGGCAACATGTATGGGCTGGACGGGCTGGTCCGCCTGCGCGAGCAGGAGAAGATGCTCGATGGCTTCGCTCAGGAGGGGACGAGGGTCGACCTCTTCCCCGAAGCGGGGCTTCCGGGCCCCGCGGTGGTGGACGCCGGCGACAACGTGCGCTTCGTCTTCCTGGACACGCATTGGTGGCTCCAGGCGGATCACGACAACGTGCTCCGCGATACGGTGTTCTTCAACGTGAACCAGATCCTGCGCGGGTCGGGAGAGCGGGCGGTCGTCTTCGTCTCCCACCACCCCCTCTCGTCCGGCGGCGCGCACGGCGGCCCGGTTCCGATCTGGCGAGGGTTCGGCATCCTGTGGCTGCTCAAGAAGACCGGCTCACTCGTGCAGGACCTCAACTCCCCGGTCTACCGCGAGCTCCAGGGGGGGCTCGAGCGGCTCTTCAAGGAAATCCGCAGGCCGCTCATCTACGTCGGGGGCCACGACCACTCCCTTCAGGTGATCGAGCAGACCGACCCCGAGAAGCCGCAGTGGACGCTCGTGAGCGGATCCGGCTCCAAGCTGACCGACGTCGGTCCCGCCGCAGGCATGCGCTTCGCGGATGATGTGCCCGGCTTCATGCAGCTTTCCTTCCGCCGCGACGGGGCCGTAGAGCTGCACGTCTTCGCCGCGGATGCGATCTGGCAGCACTGCGGAGACGACAAGGGGGAGGAGGTCGCGAAGTGCATGGCGGAAGGACCCGCAAAATACGCCGAAGTATATTCCTCACAGCTTCGTGAGCCCCACGCCCTCACCACCACGACGGACTCGCTCGCAGCGCGCTGACAGCAGCCTCCGGCACCCCCCGGTTCCTCCGGCGCCATTGCCCCTCGGGGGCTCCTCCCCCATTGTGGGACGGACGCCGTTCCGGCGCGGGAACCGCCGGAGGCCGGTCAGCCGGCGACCCACGCCCACCCTTCAGGAGGAAATTACATGGCCGATGCGCCCAAGAAGGCCCGTGGAGGACTCGCCAAGCCCGTAACCCCCAGCGCCGACCTGGCCAAGATCGTCGGAGCCGGGATAATGACCCGGGCCGACGTCACCAAGAAGGTCTGGGACTACATCAAGGCCAACAAGCTCCAGGACCAGAAGAACAAGCGGAACATCAACGCCGACGACAAGCTTATGCCGATCTTCGGTGGCAAGCCCCAGGTCTCGATGTTCGAGATGACCAAGCTGGTGAACAACCACCTGAAGGGCTGAGCTCGGACCGCACCCGACCAAACGACGAGGGGGAGGGGCCGCCGGCCCCTCCCCTTTTTCGTTTCACGGTCCTCGCTGAACACGTCATGGAGGAGGCGCGCCGCCGGCAAGAGACCATTGCGGGTGCCGCTGCCGGGACGGTCGAAGAAGAGCACGTTCGCCTTCACGCCCCTGCGCGTAGAAGGTGCCGGTGGGCGGATGTGACGACGTCCCCCCATCGCAGCGGGTCCGTCGGGGCCTTAGCTTTCTTTCATGAAGCAGCGACCCAACCACCGGCTCTACCTCGAGGCACTTCGGCAGATGGGCGCCGAGGAGCGCCTCAGGAAGGCATTTGATCTCTCCGAGTTCTCGCGCGCCCTGATGCGTCGAGGGCTCGAGAGAGTTCATCCTGAATTCAGCGCCGTTGAGCTTCGGCATCTGTACCACGCTCGGATGGCGAAGGCTCGAAACCGTCAGGATTGACGGTGAATCCGGTAGAGCTGCTTCGGTACGTCGTTGAAGTGCTGGACAGCGCCGGAATCGAGTACATGGTGACGGGATCCGTTGCCTCCAGCCTTCACGGCGAGCCCCGGGCCACGCACGACCTGGACATAGTCGTCGCCATCCGCCCCGCAGCTGCTCCCGCACTGCTGAAGGCATTCTCTCCTCCCCAGTTCTACCTGGATGAGGGAGCGATCCTGGAAGCGATACAGATCGGGGGCATGTTCAACGCGATCAACGTCGAAGAGGGCGACAAGGTCGACTTCTGGCTCCTCACGGATGATCCTTTCGACGTATCGCGGTTTTCCCGCCGGGTCCAAGAGGATGTCTTCGGTATTCCGCTGAAGGTTTCGAGTCCGGAGGACACTATTCTCGCAAAGCTTCGGTGGTCCAAGCTCTCCGGCGGGAGCGCCAAACCCTACATCGATGCGCTACGGGTCTACGAGGTGCAGGCGCATCTGCTGGATCTGGAGTATCTCAGCGATTGGGCTCAACGCCTGGATGTGACTGAGGCTTGGCAACGCATTCAAGATGAAGCCGAGCTGCCTAGCTGACGGTAGGGCCTCGGACGGCGGGTTTAGCGTCGGGTGGCACACCGCCGCCAAGATCGGCGCCTCCCTCGTCTTCGTGCTGGCAGCCGGCGCGCATTTCTTTGCCAGCCAAACCCTGGTCCGCATGCTGCCGCCCTTCGTGCCCCGGCGCCTGGAGATCGTCTACGTGAGCGGAGTCCTGGAGCTGCTCCCCTGGTGCCACGGGGCCCCCACGGCTCAGCCGGTTGGCTCACTTCTCCGAAGCCTCCAGGGAGCCCCACAACCTCCCCCATCTGCCGCTCCACAAAACGAGGTCGAGATATACGCGACCCATCTCCGGCCGGCCCATGATGACGCGCGTGTCGGTGGCGATGACCTCGGGGGGGGCTGTAGCGGCGCGGTCCCTCGGCCGCTGGACCGTAGATTTTAACTAGCATCGCGTAGTCAATCGGGTTCCATTGAGGGCCCGCTTCGCGATCCGTACGGCCGAGGCGCGCAAAAATCCCCTGGCCGAATCGAGCGGCCAGGGGATTTGCGACGCAGGCGGTGGGTCTGACCCCTACATGGGCTTCGCGGCATCCGCAGCGGGGCAGGTCACCTTGGGGTTGAACCCCGCGAACACGCCGTCCGGGTTGTCCCGGTGCACCCAGATGTGCAGCTCGTGATGCGGCGTGAAGCCATGCGCTTCGTCTATCAGCGTCGCGGGATCGTCGGCCATCGCATTGAACCCCTGTCCGGCCAGGGTCGGCGGAGCCGTATTGCCCGCCTTGGTCCAGGCGTCCTGGAACACCAGGTATTCCGCGGCGACGAGCTGCATGCTGCCGTCGGCCGCCGGCTCATAAACGAGCACCTCGGGCAAGTTGACGTCGATCACGCCGTCGCTCCCCGCCACCGGGGGCTGTGGGTTCGTGATGCCGAGGAGGTCGGGCCGGAAATAGTGGACGCCCATCGCGCCCTTTTCCGCAGGCAATCCGACCATGGCCGCCGTGACGCACATGTTCGACGGATCGCGCATGTAGCCGTCCCTTTCAGCCACCGCCACGTCCTGATACTTGAGCGAGACCTCGCGGACCTATGTGGCCAGCGTCTGCTGCTCGGCCGTGAGCGCGGGCGGACCAGGTTCGGCCGCCCTTGGCGGGGCTTCTTCGGTGTCCTGGCCGCCGCATGCGGCCAGCACGAGCAGGGCGGCGAGCGGCGCGAAGGTACGTCTCATTTCGGGGGGTGCTCCTGTTGGTGAGGGGTTTCTACGAGTGCAGGGGTCTATTCGGCGGTCGTCGGATCGATCATCGCCTTCACTTCAAACACCTGATCGGCCGGAAACCCTCCCTGACGGGCGTGCTCGCGAATGATTTGCTCGTTGGGTGCGAGATAGATGCAGGTGATCTTATCCCCGGTCACGTAACTCTGCACCCATTGGATCTGGGGGCCGAGGCCCTGCAGAACAGAGCAAGATTTCTGTGAGATGGCCTGCAGCGCATCGGGCGAGAGCTTTCCTGCACCCGGAATGTTCTTCTCGATAAGATACCTGGGCATGACGCAACTCCTTTCGCCGTAGATCACCGAGGCCACCCCTCCAGTGATCAAGTACGGGATCGCGAGCCGCTCGGGGGCCAGCTTTCTCGCCGGCGTCATGCGGGGGTCGGTCATCGAAATGAAAACCCGACCCTGTACTGGCTGGAGGTAGCCGGCCTCCTTTTCGTGGGTGCCGCGCTCTTGCTGGTTGGAATCGGGGTTCTCGGCCGCTAGGAACCGGATGGCCTACGATGAGGGTCTTGCCGAGCGATTGAGAGAGGCACTGGGGCCTCATCGCGGAATTACCGAGAAGAAGAGCGGCCGTGAAATACCCTGCTCCGCGGCTCCGATTAGCGCCGCTCCTAATGCCTCGGCAGCGGCCCCGCCACCACGCGCCCGCCACGATAGCTCGTGATCCCGTCCGTCGCGGAGTTGAGCAGGAGGCAGGCGTCCGACCGCCCGTACCGGCTCATCAGGTCGAGCATCATGGGCTCCTCGCCGCCCCACGGATACGCGAAGACGACGTCGAACTCGTCCAGGGGAAGACCGAGATGGATGTAGCCGGAGGCACCGTGACCGATGGTGCCGAGCCGATGATCGCCGTGGCGGGGGCGCCAGTGGTAGCCGGACGGGATGAAGCTGCCCACGGCGAAGCGCGCTCCCGAGTCCGTCTTCCGAGCGAGGTCGCGTGCGGTCGCGACCAGATCCGCGTCGAGCTCGATGCCGCTCGCCTCGAAGCCGAGGAGGTCGGCCATGATCGTGATCACGCCAATCGCCGAGCCCCACTCGAGGAACCGGAGCCCGGGTCCCCGCAGCTCTAGCAGTGACTCCAGGACGGCTTCGTAATCGGCGGCGACGAAGGGATGGAACCGCTCTCCCCGCACTTCGCGGTCGAAGCGATCCGCAAGATCCCACCCCTCCTCGAGCAGCGCCGACAGGCGACCCTGGAGGCCGGGATCGAGGCGGGTGGTCAGTCCTCCTCCTCATCCGAGTCGTCGTTCCCGACCGCTGGGGCCCCTTGGGCCTCTTCCCTCTTCAGGCGCTTTTTCTCGTCTTTTTCTTCCTTCTTCTTCTGCTTCTTCATTTCCTTCTGCTGCTTGTTGAATCCGTAGTTAGGTTTCTTCGCCACTTCACACTCCCGGGTTGCTGGCGCTTCCGTACGGGTCCACTCGGCAGACCCCTTTGGACTCGGGTAGGGGTCGCATACCTCCCCAATATATAGGAAATGGCCCAAGGAGCCCCGCCACGACGCTCGCTGGGGGGGGGCCGAGAGGGGGAGAG
>CAXNGW010000062.1:0-8698 GCA_964201975.1 Longimicrobiales bacterium
GAGTACCTGCGCAAAGCGCGCGGACCCCTCACCGCAGCGGCGGACGCGCGTGCGCTGGCGCTCGGGGCCACGCGTGCCAGCCGCGACGTCGAGGTGGTTGCCGAGATCCGCAACGCCCAGGGGGAGCCGGTCGCGCGCATCACCGCGCACTGGCGGGTTGGTCCGTGACCGGCGCGCCGGCGCGCCTTCCCCCACCCACGCCCCTCACCGCGCACGCGCGCACCGAGCTACCGGTGATCGGCGGCGCCATGTACCCCTGCTCGAATCCCGAGCTCGTGGCCGCGGTCTCCGCGGCGGGTGGGATCGGGGTGGTGCAGCCGATCTCGCTCACCTTTGTCTACCGACACGAGTTCCGCGCGGGACTCCGGTTCATCCGCTCGCTGACCGATCGCCCGATCGGGATGAACGCGCTGATCGAGGCGTCGTCACGGAGCTACCAGAAGCGAATGGAGGGTTGGGTGGACGTCGCGCTCGAGGAAGGGATCCGCTTCTTCGTGACGTCGCTGGGGAACCCACGCTGGGTGGTGGAGCGGGCGAGCGCGGCCGGCGGCGTCGTCTACCACGACGTCACGGAGCGGAAATGGGCCCAGAAGGCGCTCGACGCGGGCGTGCACGGCCTCATCGCAGTGAACCGGGACGCGGGCGGGCACGCGGGCACGCGGTCGCCCGCGGCGCTGATCGAGGAGCTCGCTGACCTGGGGCTGCCCGTGGTGTGTGCCGGGGGGGTGAGCACGGCGGACGGCTTCGTGTCGGCGCTGCGCCTCGGCTACGCCGGCGTCCAGATGGGGACCCGCCTGATCGCGACCACCGAATGCGGCTGCAGTGAGGAATACAAGCGCGCGATCGTGGCCGCGGACGCGGAGGACATCGTCCTCTCCCACCGCATCACGGGCGTGCCGCTGGCGGTCATCGACACCCCCTACGTGCGCCGCGTCGGCCTCGAGGCCGGGCCCGTCGCGCGCTGGATGCTGCGCGGCCGCCGCACCAAGCGCTGGATGCGCACGATCTACGCGCTGCGCTCCCTCGTCCGCCTGCGCCGCTCCTCGCTGGCTCCCCAGGGCGGCGGCGCCGCGGACTACTGGCAGGCGGGCCGCTCGGTCGCGGGGATCGACACCATCGTGCCGGTGGCAGACGTGCTTGGAGCCTTCCGGCAGGCTGCGCTCGCCGCCTCCGGCTGAGAGGGAATCGGACGTCCTGGGGGGCGTCTGGGTTTCTTCCGGATCCCCACCTTGGCACCCCTCTTGCTCTTCGGGCCACCGGCTAGACCGACTCGAACACCGCATTCCGACGAGGATTACGCGATGCATAGCACCGTGACCCGAGGCGGCACCCTGCTGGCGCTGGCGGCCTTTCTGACCGCCGGCACGACCGGGTCCACGAGCATGAACAGGACCCAAAAGAGCGCCGTCATCGGCGCGGCGGGCGGCGCTGCCGTGGGCGGCGTGATCGGCAAGTACGCAGGCTCCACGACCAAGGGTGCGATCATCGGGGCGGTTGTGGGCGGAGCCGCTGGCGCGGTGATCGGCAACCGCATGGACGACAAGGCCAAGGAGCTGGCGGCGGAGCTCGAGGCCGCCAAGGTGGAGCGCGTGGGCGAGGGGATCCTGGTCACGTTCGACTCGGGGCTCCTCTTCGACTTCAACTCGGCGCAGCTGCGGGCCGCGTCGCGCACCAACCTGACCGAGTTGTCGACCACGCTGTCGGACATGCCGGACACCGAGCTGTTGATCGCGGGCCACACCGACTCCGTCGGGAGCGACGACTACAACTACGGGCTCTCGGAGCGGCGCGCGCAGTCGGCCGCCGACTACCTGATGACCCGTGGCATTTCCGGATCGCGCATCAACATCACCGGCCTGGGTGAGACCGAGCCGCTCGGATCGAACGACACCGACGCCGGCCGCCAGCAGAACCGGCGGGTGGAGATCGCGATCTACGCGAGCGAAGCCATGCAGCGGGAGCTGAAGCAGCGCTACCCGGGCAACTGACCGCCCGGGTTCGTCCGAGCTGGAGACGCCCCGGGGCCGTTCGCTCCGGGGCGTCTTTTTTTTCCTCTAACTTTGTCCCTGCACTGCGCCCAGTCCGCCGGCATGTGATCCCGCGCGCACTGCTCCACAAGCGCGTCCACCGCCACGCGGCGCGCCCGCTCGAGCGGATCGCTCAGCCGATCGCCTGCACGGCGGTCTCGCCGCGATGCGCGTGCGCGGCCGCCGCCGCCACCACCGGCTCGGGAGCGACCGACGCCCGCCGGGGCGCACCGCTGCGGCTGCGGCGGCGCGACAGGCCCCTCACCCACAGACCCATATCGTCCATGTACGTATAGACCACCGGGATCACGAGCAGCGTCAGCATGGTCGAGGTGATCAGCCCGCCGATCACCGCGCGCGCCATCGGCGCCCGGAACCCGCCGCCCTCGCCCAGCGCGAGGGCGATCGGGAGCATGCCGAAGATCATCGCCGCCGTGGTCATGATGATGGGGCGCAGGCGCACCGCTCCCGCCTCGATCAACGCCGTTCGTCGATCGGCGCCCGCCGTGCGCCTCTCGTTGGCGTTGTCCACCAGCAGGATCGCGTTCTTGGTCACCAATCCCATCAGCATGATCACGCCGATCATCGACATCATGTTGAGCGTGTCGTTGGTCACCAGCAGCGCGAGCAGCACGCCGATCAGCGACAGCGGCAGCGCCATCATGATCGCGAACGGCTGCGTGAACGACTCGAACTGCGAGGCCAGGATCAGGAAAATCAGGATGACGGCGAGCAGGATCGTCTCGACCACGTAGCCCATGGTCTCCGCCAGCTCCTCGGTCTCACCGCCCAAGCGGATCGCGTACCCCGGCGGCAGCTCCACCCCGTCCACCCGCTCCTGGATCAAGGTCGACGCCTCGGCGATCGACAGCTCGGGAGAGACCGACGCGCCCACGCTGGCGATGCGCTCCAGGCCCTTGCGGTCGATCTGCGACGGCGCCGTGCCGCGCGTGATCTGGGCGACGTCGCCCAGGCGCACCATGCGGGCTCCGCCCGCGGCCGAGCGGCCGGACGTGGGCAGCGGCAGGCTCGCCAGGTTCTCCGACGACTCGCGCTGGGACGGCTCGACCTGCACGACCACCTCGCGCTCCTCCCCCGTGGCGTCCTCCCACCGGGTCGCGGTCTGACCGGCGAGGAAGGGCCGCACCGTGGCCGCGATCTGCCCGATGTCGAGCCCGACCTCGTTGGCCAGGTCGCGGTTCACGTCGATGCGGAACTCCGGGCGCCGGTCGCCGAGCGACGACTTGATGTCCACCACGCCCGGGATCTGCTTCATCTCCGCCACGACCTGGTCGGCGAGCCGCTGCAGCACTGCCATGTCGGGACCGCGCACCTCCACCTGGAGCGGCGCCACCGCGCCCCCCAACCCGCCGCCCAGCAGCACCGACGTCTGGGCGCCGAAGATGTTCGCGATCGCCGCGCGCGCGACCACCATCAGCTCCTGCTGCGACTGATCGCGGTCGTGCGACGGGGTCAGCTTCACGTAGACGTCGCCCACGTTGACCGTCCCGGTGGCGCCCGAGCCGACGGTCGCGTATGTGTAGGCCACGCCGTCGATCCCGCGCAGGGTCTCGTCGATCTGGCGCGCCTTGGCGAGCGTGTAGGTCAGGTTCGACCCCTCCGGCGTCTCGAAGGTGACGACGAACTCGGAGTCGTCCGAGTCGGGCATAAAGCCGCCACCGATGTACGGGAACACCATCATCGCCGCCGCGAACGCGCCGGCCGCGATACCCAGCGTGGACTTGCGATGGCCGAGCGCCCAGCCGACCACGCCGCGGTACTTGGCGGCCTGCCGGTCGAACCAGCGGTTGAACGCCGCAATGCGGCGCGTGAGCGGGTTGCCCTCGTGCTCGCCCTCGCGGTGCGGATCGACGCCCCACTTCGCGGCCAGCATCGGCGTGAGCGTGAACGAAACGAACAGCGATACCAGCACCGCCCAGGCGACCGTCAGTCCGAACTGGTAGAAAAAGCGGCCGATGATCCCGCGCATGAACGCGACCGGCACGAACACCGCGACGATCGAGAATGTGGTGGCCATCACCGCGAGCACGATCTCGCGCGTGCCGCGCGCCGCCGCGGTGGCGTGATCCTCCCCGTGCTCTCGATGGCGCACGATGTTCTCGATCACCACGATGGCGTCGTCGATTAGGATGCCGATGGACAGCGACAGCGCCATCAGGGTGATGACGTTGAGCGTGAAGCCCAGCATGGCGAGCAGGACGAACGCCGAGATCACCGACACCGGCAGCGCCAGCGAGGTGATGGCGGTGGCCTTCCAGTCGTTCAGGAAAAGCATGACCACGAGCACGGTCAGGATGGCGCCCATGATCAGCTCCTTGATCACGTCGTCCACCGACGTACGAATCATCACCGAGTTGTCGCGCACCACCTTGAGCTGGGCGCCCTCGGGCAGCTCCATCTCGGCGATCGCTTCCTTCACCCCGTCGGCGACCTCGACGGTGTTCGCACCCGACACCTTCATGAGGTCCATGGACACCGCGCGCTCGCCGCTCACCATCGCGATCGAGCGCTCCTCCTCCGTCCCTTCCTCCACGCGCGCCACGTCGCGCACACGGATGGGCTGCCCGTCGCGGTTGGCCACGATCACGTCGCCGAACTGGCTGGCGTCGGTGATGCGGCCGGTCACGCGCACGAGCCGCTCGCCGGAGCCGCTCTCGATGCGGCCCGCGGGCACCTCCATGTTCTGTCGCTGCAGCGCGGCCATGATCTCGGGGACCGTCACGCCCACGGCCTGCAGGCGATCCGGACGCAAGAAAATCCGCACCTCCCGCTCCAGGCCGCCCGTCACGCGCACCTCGCCCACCCCCGCGACCGATTCGAACGCGCGCCGGATCTGCTCGTCGGCGAGGATGGTCAGCTCCGGGATGGGCGTGCGGTCGGACGACAGCGCCAGCGACAGGATGGGCGTCGCGGACGGGTCGAACTTCTGCACCACCGGCGTCTCGATGTCGGCGGGAAGGTTGCGCCGGATGCCGTCGATCTTGGAGCGCAGATCCTGGGCGCCCTGCTCGGTCTCGTGGCCGAGGTCGAACTCGACGATCACCTGGGACACGCCCTCGAGCGAGATCGACGTGATGCGGTCCACCCCTTCGACCGGGTTGAACGCCTCCTCCAGCCGCTTGGTCACCTCGCGCTCGATCGTCTCGGGGCTCGCGCCCGGATAGACGGTCTGCACGGTGACGACCGGGATGTCGACGTCCGGGAACTGATCGATGGCCAGCTGGCGGAGGCTGAACAGTCCCATCACCACCAGCCCCAGCATGATCATCGTGGTGAAGACGGGCCGGCGGATCGCCATGGCGCTGAGCCCGCTCTCCTGCGTGTCCCCCTGCTTAGGCGTTTCCATCCTACCTCCCCTCGGTGGAGTCGCCGGGCGCCGCGGCCGGCATAGCCGACGGCCCGAGCTGCACCAATGCGCCCTCCGCGATGGTCGCGGACGGCGTGACGATCACCTGCTCGCCCGCCTGCAAACCGCTCACGATCGCGATCAGCCCGGTGGCGGGGTCGGCGGTCCCGACCGTGACCTGGCGCTTGACCGCGCGGCCGTCCACCACCGCCATCACGAACATGTCGGCGCCGTCCCCCCGCACCGCCACCTCGGGGATGACCACCACCTCGGCCATTGAGCGCCCCTCGATGCGGCCGGTGGCGAACTGGCCGCCGATCACCCCGCCCGGATTGCGCAGGCGCAGGTACACGCCCACCTGGCGGGTCTCCGGATCGGCCATGGGCTCGATGCGGGACACCTCGCCGCGGAACTCCGCGCCCGGATTGGCGGACAGCGTGAACACCACGGTCTGTCCCGGCCGGATCTGCGCGGCCGCGTCCACCGGCACCGATCCCGACAGCTCCAGCACGTCGGACCGGACCACGGTGAACATGTCGTCCCCGATGCTCACCGACTCCCCTTCCTCCACCACGCGCTCTCCGACCACGCCGTCGATGGGGGCGCGCACGGTCGCGCGCCCGGCCATCTCGTCGGCGCCCGCGGCCTGCGCGCGCGCCGACGCGGCCTGCGCGACGGCGGCCTCGTACCCCGCCTGCGCGGCCGAGTAGTCGATCGCCGACATGGCTCCGGCGTCGCGCAACGTGCGCGCGGACTCGAGCCGCTGCCGCGCCAGCGCCAGGTTGGCGTCCGCGGCGGCGACGCCGGCGCGCGCCCCCTCGGCCTGCCCTCGGATTCCCTCGGCGGCGATGGCCGCGAGAGGCTGGCCCTGGGCCACCGCGGTGCCCCGGTCCGCCAGGATCCGGAGAACCGTGCCGGGCACCTGCGCCTTCACTTTCGCCGAGTACGCCGGCTGCAGCGACCCGGTGATGATCACCCCCGAGCCGACCGACCTCATCGTCGCCACCGCGACGTCCTGGCTGCCCAGCAGGATGGGACGCTCCTGGGCCGCCTCGGCCTCGTCGCCTCCCTGATCGCACCCGGCCGCGCCGATCGTGAACAGGGCCGCCAGCATGATCCCCGCGCCGCGCCTCGTCCCATCCATCAAGCCGCTCATCGCGAATCCTCGCGTGGTGTGGTGTCGTGTCATGATCCGGTCCGTCCCAGCGTGCGCCGGACGGTCGCCTCGGCGATGTAGAAGTCGGTGAGCGCCTGCGCCAGATTGGTGCTCGCCTGGAGCAGCGCCAGGCGCGCATCCGAGACTTCCAGCTGAGTCGCGAGCCCGCGGTCGTAGCGCAACACGGTCAGATCGTAGACCCGCTGCGCCTGGTTCACCGTCTGCTGCCGCGCGGTGATCGCCGACGCCGCGCGCCGGCGCTCGCCGTTGGCCTGCTCGTACTGGACCGCGACCGCTTCGCGCAGTTGCGCCAGCTGCAGCTCCGCCTGCGTCTGCGCCACCCGCGCCTGGTCGATGTCGGCCGCGCGCCGGAGCCCGTCGAAGATGGGCAGGTCGATGGTGAGCGACGCGGTCAGGTCGTTGGCCCAGTCGCTCCCGCTCCAGTTGAGCGGCTGCGTCGGATACAGGAAGCGGCCGTAGTTCACCCGCACCGATGCCGACGGGAGGTACGCGCCCTTGGCGATCCGCACCCCCAGCTCGCGCATCCGCACCTGGCGCTCGGCCGCGGCCACCGCCGCGCGGCCCGCAAGCTCCGCGACGGCGGCCGTTTCGCCCGCGATGCGCCGGGCGTCCGGGATGTCGAGCGGCGTGGTCAGCAGCACCGGCCGGTCGGCCGGGATGTTCACCAGGCGCCGCAGGTCGAGCAGCGCGAGCGCGGCCGCGTTGGCCGCCTGGATGCTCTGCGTGTGCAGGTTGGATCTCCCCACCTCGGCGCGCATCACGTCCAGCTCCGAAGCGCTGCCGGAGCGCTCGCGCAGCCGCTCCTGCTCCAGGAACTTGTCCGCCTGCGCGACCGCGGCTTCCGAGATCCGCTCCAGCTCACCGGCGAGCAGCGCGTGGTAGTACGCGCTGCGCACGGCAAGCTCGATGTCGGCCGTCTGCTCCTGTAGCCCCAGGTCGGCCGCCTCGCGGTAGAGGCTCGCCGACTTGAGCGCGGCGCCCACGCGGCCGCCCGAGTAGAGCATCTGCGAGCCGGAGAGGTTGAGCACGAACGCGTTCTCGCGCCCGAACGGCAGGTTACCGAACAGCGCACCCAGCGAGCCCAGCCCCGCGGTCTCGCCGTGCTTCTCCAGGTAGCGCAGCCGATCGGCCACCGACGCCAGGCTGTCCGGCTCGAACTTGAGCGAGTCCGGGATCTCGAACCCTTCCCCTGTGTCGAACTGCGACTGCAGGGTCTTGATGAAGCCGAAGCTGCCGTTCACCTGCGGCAGCGCGGTGGCGCGAACGTTGCGCACCTGCGCTCCGGCCAGATCCACCTGCGAGCGCGCGAGCCGCACCTCTTCGCTCGTGGACGTCGCGCGCGCGACCGCGTCGGCGAGCGTCAGCGCCACCGTGTCGCCGGTCGGCGCGGGGCGGGGGCCGTGCGGCTCCCCAATCACTTGCGCCGCAACCGGGGCCGCGGCGAGCCACCCGCACAAAGCCGCCAGCCGGATCCATTTCGTCCCGCCTCTCATCGCACCTCCCCCGTTGAGCTGAGCGCCCGAGGCGGCTCCGCATTCTCCGCCTCGGCCAGCTGTTGCGCGTAATCCCTGGTCCCGACGCCCTGGAGCACGCGCCTACCCGACTGCCGGTAGAGCGCGCGGAAGGCGTTCTCCTCGAGCGGCAGCATGCCCTTCAGATACAGCGAGATGAGCCCGTGTGCGTGCGCCCACAGGGTCATCCCGATCGCTTCCGGATCTCCCTCCTCCAGCATCCCCGCCCCGATCGCCTCGCGCACGCGGTCGTTCCAGAACTGGCCGACCGCGCACCCCTGCTCTTCCGTCTCCGTCCGCACCCCGTCGAGCGCGAGCAGCTCGACGCCCATGAACAGCACCTCGTAGTACCGGGGGTGGGCGAGGGCGAACTCAAGGTATCCGGCGCCGGCCAAGCGGAAGCGCTCTTGCGGCGTCCTCCCTTCGAGCGCCCGGTGCAGGTACTGGATGAGGTGGCGGTAGCCTTCTCCGACCACGTCCAGCAGCACCCGCTCCCGGCTCTCGTAGTGCCGGTAGAGCGCGGGGGCGGTCACTCCGAGGGTGCGCGCCAGCTTCCGCATCGAGAAGCCTTCGAGCCCGTCGGTCAGGTACAGATCGCAGGCGCAGGCCAGGATCA
>CAXNGW010000063.1:0-8631 GCA_964201975.1 Longimicrobiales bacterium
CTCTTCGTCGCGCGCGCGGCGCACCTCGCGCGCGCCCGCCGCGCGGCAGCACGCCTCGGCGCGCTCGGCTTCGGTATCGAGCCCGGCCTCGGTGCCGTCGAACTCGATCACGAGCGCTGCGCCCGCGTCGATCGGGTAGCCGGCGGCGAAGATGCTCGCTTCGACCGCGCGGATGGTCTCGTTGTCGATGATTTCGAGCGCGGCCGGGAGCAGCCCCGACGCCATGATGTCGGTCACCGCGGTGCCGGCGGTCTCCAGGTCATCGAAGATCGCAAGCAGCGTTCGCACCCCCGCGGGGATGGGCAGCAGCCGCACCTCGATCTCGGTGACGAGCCCGAAGCACCCTTCGGAGCCGACCACCAGGCCGACCAGGTCGAACCCCGACGAGTCCTTCCCCCACCCGCCCAGCTCCACCACGCGTCCGTCCGCGAGCACGAGCGTGAGGCCGGTCACCCAGCGGCTGGTGACCCCGTACTTGAGGCAGTGCGGACCGCCCGAGTTCTCGGCAACGTTGCCGCCGAGCGTGCAGGCGCTTTGGGAGGACGGGTCGGGAGCGTAGTGGAGCCCGTGCGGGCGGGCCGCCGTGGTCAGGTCGGCGTTTACCACCCCGGCCTGCACCCGCGCCACCCGGCCCACCGGATCGAGCGCCAGGATGCGGTCCATGCGCGCGGTCCCGACCAGCACCGCGTCGTGGGTCGCGAGCGCGCCTCCGGACAGGCCGGTGCCGGCCCCGCGCGGGACGATCGGGATGTCGCGCTTGGAGAGGGCGGCGAGGACCCCGGCGGCCTGCTCCGTGTCCTTCGGGAGCACCATGGCGCGGGGTGGAAACCGATAGGCGGTCAGAGCGTCCGACTCGTAGGCCAGCAGGCGAGACGGATCGGTGATGACCCCGTCGGCGCCCACCAGCTCCACGAGCTCGTCCACCAGCGCGCGCGGCAGTGGGTCGGGCACGGCTGCTCTCTGAACGGAAGCGACTCCCCTACTCGGCCCGGGGAGGACGGACCCCGGGGCCAGCCGGCGGGTGCCTGCTGGAGCCGGGACCATATCACGAGCCGCGGATGCGCAGCAACCGTGCCGGAGGCGGCACCGGATCAGCCTCGGGCGCACGCACGTGCTCGACCAGAGCCGCCAACGCCAGCCGGGCTGCGGGCGCGAGGTCGGGCGGAATCGCCCGTCCGTACACCGAGACGAATAGCTCCTCCGCGGCCATGCCCGGGTTCGCGGCGAGCGCCCCCCGCACCTGGTCCACCCGCTCGAGCCGGTGGGCCCGGAAGCGGGCGACCCGCTCCGTCGGGTCGTGGACCGGACCCCCATGCGCCGGAAGCAGGAGCCGCGTGTCCAGCACGTCGATCCGGTCGAGCGCCGCCAGGTAGTCCGCGACGCACCCCGGATACTCCCCGACCCAGGTGGTGTCGCCCCTCCCGAGCATGAGATCGCCGACGAAGGCGGCGGCCTGGGCGGGCCAGTGGAAGGCGAAGTGCTCGCGAGCGTGCCCGGGGGTCGAGCGCGCGATCAGCTCGCCCGCATCGGTCGGGACGCTGTCGCCGTCGGTCAGCCGCCGAAAGAATAGACCAGGGGGCGGCCCACCGCCGGCACCCTCCCCTTCCGCCCCTGCCGCTCCCCACGCCCCCAGCACCCGAGCTCCGAGGCGCTCCGCGAGCGCCGCCGCGGCGCCGCTGTGGTCCGCGTGCCCATGGGTCAGGAGGAGGACCACCGACTCGGCGTCCTGGACCGCGGCGGCCACCGCGTCCACGTGCGCGGCCAGGTTGGGACCCGGATCCACGACGGCCGCGTGACGCCGCCCCACGATATGAGTGCGGGTCCCTTCGAGAGTGAAGGGACCCGCATTACTCGCCAGGGTCCAGCGCAAGCCGGAAGGGAGCGTGGCTACCTCCGCTCGGCCATGAGCTGCTCGGCCAGCTTGTCGGCCACCTGCTGCACGTTGGCCTCGTCCTCCGGCTTGAACGCCTTCGGCTCCTCGCTGTCCATGTCGATCTGCCCGAAGATCACATCGCCGGCGCGGATCAGCACGACCATCTCGGACTGCACGTCCGGGTTGCACGTGAGGTAGCCCTCGAACTTGCGCACGTCGGGGACGTTCTGGTTCTGCTTCAGCGCCACTGCGGTGCCGCACACGCCCTGCCCGACCGGGATCTTGGCGTACTCGGTCGGCGAGCCGACGTAGTTGTGCAGCCACAGCTCGGTGCCATCGGTACTGAGCAGATAGACCCCCGTCCAGCTGGCGCGCTTGTCCACGGCGATCTTGCGCACCGCGCGGCGCAGGAGGGCATCCGACAGATGACCGTCGTCGCGCATCCCCTGAAGCTCCCGCACCACTTCCTTTGCATCCACCATCCCACACCATCCTGTCCAGACCTGCGGCGCCCGGATTGGCCGCCCCGCGCGTCTCGCAGCAGGGCCCCCGGGAGACGTCGCGCCCGGGGCGGGTTCCGGCCCCCGTGAGCACGGGAGCCCAGAACACTAGAGAGGGTGCCCGGGACGGTCAACGCGGCGTCAGATCAACCCCGGGCTCCAGCCTCCGCACGAACGCCGCGATCAGATCGATCGCGTGGGCCACGTCCGCGAGGCTCACCAACTCGTTGGGGGAATGCATGTAGCGGTTCGGGATCGAGATCACCCCGGTCGGCACCCCCGCCCGGCTGAGGAAGATCCCGTCCGCGTCCGTGCGGGTGGACTTGGGCTGCGCCTGGATGGAGTAGGGAATTCCCTCGGCCTCCGCGGCCTCCACCAGCCGCTCGAAGACGACCGGGTGCGCGGCCGAGCCGCGCGACAGCACCGGTCCACCGCCGATCGTGTGCTCGCCCAGCTCCTTCATCTCGATGTCGGGGACGTCGGTGCTGAACGTGACGTCTACCACCAGGGCGACCTGCGGATCGAGCGCGTACGCGCTCGTGCGCGCGCCGCCGCCGCCGATGTAGCCGATCTCCTCCTGTGCGGTCGCGACCGCGGCGACTGCGGCGCCGGGCCGCTCGGCGGCGAGACGGCGCAGCGCTTCCAGCACCACGTACGCGCCGATGCGGTCGTCGATCGCGCGGCTGGCGATGCGATCGCCGGCAAGCCGCACCATGCGGGTTGCCAGCACCATCGGGTCGCCGACGCGGATGCCGAGCGCGACCACCTCGGCGCGCGTGGCGGCGCCGACGTCCACCCAGAGCTCCCTGAGCTTGCTCGCCTTGGAGCGCTCATCGGGCGTGATCAGGTGGATGGGCTTCTTCCCCACCACGCCGGTCACGTCCCCGCTCCGAGCCAGGATCAAGACGCGCTGGCCGACCAACACCTGCGCGTCCCACCCGCCGATCTCGTCGACGTAGAGAAAGCCCTTGTCGTCGATGTGCGTGATCTGGAGGCCGATCTCGTCCACGTGGCCGGCGAGCATCACCCGCGGCGAGCCACCCGCGTTGATCTGCGCCACCGAGTTGCCGCTCACGTCCACGCTCACCGAGTCGGCGAAGCCCTCCGCCTCCTCCCGCCACACGCGCGCGGGACGGACCTCGAATCCGGACGGACCCGCGGCGTCCAGCAGCCGCTCGAGGAACTTCATCTCCATGGTCGGACCTCTGCGCAGGAACGATGGTGACCCGAGCCGTGCAACCTAGCGATCGGGATCGGGGGGCGGCAGCCGGATTTCCTTGCTGGGATCGAGGCCGAGCGGCGTGTCGTCCTCCACCGCGTCCTCCCGGGGGTGCCACCGGAGCACCGAAACCCGGAGCGCCCCCGTCTCGACCTTCCGCTCGAGCCACCGGCGCACCGCCGCCCGGAGCAGCCCCCGGGTGGGCGGGAAGAGGAGCGCGAGCCCGATGGCGTCGGTCAAGAGGCCGGGGGCGATCAGGAGGGCACCTCCCGCCAGGACCGCCATTGCGTCCATCGCCCCGGCGCCCGGGACCCGGCCCCCCGTCAGCTCCCGCCCCATCTCGCCGAGCATCTTGGTGCCCTGCGCGCGGATCACCGCGGCGCCCACGAACCCGGTGGCGAGGACGAGCGCGACCGTGGGGAGGGGCCCGACCGCCTGGCCCAGCCTCACAAGGAGGTAAAGATCGGCGAGTGGCGCGACCACGAACATGAGGAGAAGGAGACCGCACATACTGGGTCCTACCCGACCCCCCGGGTGCCGGTCCGGACCCCCGGAGCGGCCCGCGGAGCGCTATCTTTAACCCCCACCCACGCTGGACGGAGGGCCGATGGAAGAAACCTATTTCCGGAAGGGCTTCGGGCTCAAGGCCGAGGTCGGGCCGATCATCGACGCCGAGTACCATTCGGATCTGGTCGAGCGCATCCGATCGCGCGGCTACACCGACACCTTCGGGGACGTGACCGTGCGGCTCGCCGAGGAGTTCGGCTTCTGCTACGGCGTGGACCGGGCGGTGGACTACGCGTACGAGACGGTCCACAAGTTCGGCGACCGGCGCATCTTCCTGGTGGGCGAGATCATCCACAATCCCCACGTGAATCGGCGCATGACCGAGATGGGGATCCGCTTCCTCTACCCGGATCCCACCGGCGCCTTCGACTTCGGCGACCTGACCGCCGACGACGTGGTCATCCTCCCGGCCTTCGGCGTCACGCTCACAGATTTTCGCCGGCTACGCGACGTGGGCTGCATCCTGGTGGACACCACGTGCGGGTCGGTGCTGCACGTGTGGAAGCGGGTGGACGAGTACGCGCGCGACGGCTTCACCGCGCTCATCCACGGCAAACATTTCCACGAAGAGTCGCGCGCCACCGCCTCCCAGGTCGACAAGCACCCGGGCGGCAAGTACCTGATGGTGCGCGACATGGCCGAGGCGATGCTGGTGTGCGACTACATCGCGGACCGTCCCGGCCATCTCGACCGCGCGGCGTTCATCGCACACTTCCGCGACAAGGCGACGGCCGGCCTCGACCCCGAGCGCGACCTCCAGCGCATCGGCGTCGCCAATCAGACCACCATGCTCGCCAACGAGTCGCTCGCGATCGGCGGCCGCGTGCGCTCCGCCATGGCGGAGCGCTTCGGTGAGGAGCACGCGGCCGCGCACTATCGCTCGTTCGGCACCATCTGCTCGGCGACACAGGAGCGGCAGGACGCGGTGGTCAAGATGATGGCCGATCCGCCCACCCTGATGATCGTGATCGGCGGCTACAACTCATCGAACACCAACCACCTCGCCCACATGTGCCGACAGCACACCACCACCTATCACGTGGAGGATGCGTCCTGCATCGACGTGGAAACGGGGGCGATCCGCCACAAGGCCGAGTTGGCGGCCAGCGCGCCCGAGCGCGTGGACACGGACTGGCTCCCCGCCGGACCGTTCACCCTCGGGCTCACCGCCGGGGCGTCCACGCCGAACAACAAGATCGGCGAGGCGCTCCTGCGCGTGCTGAAGATCCGCGGCGTGGACGCCGACACGCCGGAGGCCCGCGCTGTGACGGTCTGACAATCGCGGCGCTGCGGAGCGCGGCTCTCGCCGGCTCGCTCGCCACGCTCACATGTGGATCGGCCGCCCGAGCGCGGCGAGAGCGCCCTCCGCGACTCCCTCGGAGAGCGTCGGGTGCGGATGCATCGCCCGCTCCATCTCCTCGACCGTGGACTCGAGGTGGCGGCCCACCACGAACTCGGCGATCAGCTCGGTGGCGTGCGGACCCACGATGTGTGCGCCCAGGATCTCCGAATACTTCTTCCCGCGGATCACCTTGATGAAACCGTCGGTGTGGCCGCCCGCCACCGCGCGGCCGATGCCCACCCACGGGAACTTGCCCACCTCGATGTCGAGCCCTTGCTCGCGCGCCTGCGCCTCCGTGAGACCCACCGACGCGACCTCGGGCTCACAGTAGGTGCAGTTCGGAACGTTCCCGTAGTCGATGCCGCCGTGTCCCTGCCCGGCGATGTGCTCGACGCACGCGATGCCCTCGTGCGTGGCCTTGTGTGCGAGCAGCTGGTGGCCGGCGCAATCGCCGATCGCGTAGATCCCCTCGACGTTCGTGCGCATCAGCTCGTCCACCACGACGAAGCCGCGCTCGACCTTGACCCCCACCTTGTCGAGCCCGAGGTCCTCGGTGTTGGGGGCCCGCCCCACGGAGACCAGCACGCGCTCCACGTCGAGCACTTGAGCGATCCCCTTGCTATCCTTGAACGTCAATGTCACGCCCTGCTTGCCGACTTCGGCCTTGTCTACCTTGGCGCCCGTGTAGACGTCGATGCCGCGCTTCTTGAACGACTTCTCGACCACAGCAGAGCAATCACTGTCCTCGAGTGGAAGCACGCGGTCGAGCGCTTCGATTACCGTCACCTTCGTCCCGTAGGCGTTGAACACGTCGGCGAACTCCATCCCGACCGCGCCCGCGCCGATCACCGCGAGCGTGGCGGGCGCGGTCGCCTGCATGAGAGCGCCGGTGGAGCTGATGACGCGATCTTCGTCGATCTTGAGGAACGGCAGATCACGAGGCCGCGATCCGGTCGCGAGGATGACGTGCTTTGCCGTGTATGGCGTCTTCTTGCCCCCCGTTTCGACCTCGACCTTCCCCTTCCCCACGAGCCGCGCGTAGCCCTGAAGGTGCGTGACCTTGTTCTTCTTGAAGAGTCCCGCGATGCCCTTGTTCATCTGTTCGGCGACCTTGCGGCTGCGCTCCTGCGCCGGGCCCAGGTCGAAGGTGAGCCCCGTGGCGCGAATGCCGTGCTTCTCGCCGCCCTTCATCTCGTTCACCAGCGCGGCACTCGACAGCAGCGCCTTGGTCGGGATGCAGCCGATGTTCAGGCACACGCCGCCGAGCTTGTCCGCTTCCACACACGCGGCCGTGAGCCCGAGCTGAGCGGCCCGGATCGCGGCCACGTAGCCGCCGGGTCCGCTGCCGATGACGAGGACGTCGAAGCCGTTGTCTTCCGTCTTTGTGGCCACCGCATATCTCCGCGCGAAGGAGGGACGGATCCCTCCGGAAGGTCCATGGGAACGAGGGCCGAGCCGACGGGCCTGGAGCGCCCGGAAGGCGCTGAAATTAGGCCGTGGCCGGAGTCGAAGTAAACCCCGGGAACCACCCTTTGAGCCGCTTCTGAAGAGGCGCCACGGCGAGGACAGCGAGGGTGCCGACGGCGGCGCCCGTGAGCACGTCCACGCCGTAATGGAAGCCTCCGTACACCGCCCCTGCGGCGAGGCCGACCGTTAACGGGAGGATGACCCGGCCGACCCGGGGCTGATGCCGAAGCGCCATCAGCGCCTGGGTCACCGCGACCGCCACGTGGGAGGAGGGAAACGCCGCTCCGCGGCTTGACGCGCCCTGGAGCACGGCCAGCACCAGCCGACGCACCGGCCCGTCAGGCACCCCGGCCGGGGCCCCCAGGTAGCGCGGCCCCTGCACCGGCATCACGACAAAAACGACGAAGCAAGCGAGGAATGAGATCACCAACGCGAGGACGGTCTCGTCGAACGCCGCGCTGCGTGCGGGCGCGTCGCGCGGGCCCGCGAGGCCGAGGTAGAGGATCGCCGGCGGCACGAAAATGAGCGGATAGTAAGAGAAGTAGCAGGCGTGCAGGATCTCGCTCAGCGCCGGCCACGGCCACGCCCCAGCCCACGTGAACGCCGGCTGCGTGCCGAACATCGCCCTTTCGATCAGCGCGATCGCCGGATCGTGGTACCGCACTGCGCCCCGCATCCCGTCCATGAGGAGGGGGAGCTCGGCGTAGAGCGGCAGCACGAGCAGAAGGGGTGCCCAACTGGCCAGCGCGCGGGTGGCTGGGCTGTGGCCGCCGCGGACCAGAGCCAGCGCCGCGGCGGTGCCGAGTTGGAGCGCGAAGATGGCGAGGCGGGCGGCATCGAGCCCGCCGGCCGGGATGAGCGGTGCGGTGAGGAGGAGGTAGAAGATGAGGAGGACGGCGGCGGCGCTCCCGCCGCGCCTGGATAATGAATCAGAATTCTGATTCTGTTCCACGCTCCTCAGAGGAGGGCCGCGGCGGGCTCCTCGAGCATCGCCTGGAGGGTCTGGAGGAACCGCGCTCCGGTGGCGCCGTCGATCGTTCGGTGGTCGCAGCTCATCGTCACCCTCATGCGCGGGCGGACGACCACCTGGCCGCCGACCACCGCGGGCACGTCCTGCACCTGGCCGATCGCCAGGATTCCAGCCTCCGGGGGGTTGATGACGCCGGTGAACTCCTGAATGCCGAACATCCCCAAGTTGGAGATGGAGAAGGTGCTGCCCGTGTACTCGTCCGGCTTGAGCTTCTTCTCTCGTGCGCGGCCGGCCAGCTCACGGACCTCGCGCGCGATCTCGGCCACGCCCTTCCGGTCGGCATCGCGGATCACCGGGGTGATGAGCCCGTCGTCGACCGCCACGGCCACGCCGATGTGGACGCGGTGGTAACGGCGGATGTGGTCCCCCATCCACGAGGAGTTCACCGCGGGATGCTGGCGGAGAGCGGATCCGGTGGCGCGGATGACCAGGTCGTTCAGGCTGACCTTTTCGCCGCGCGCCTCGAGCAACCCGTTGATACGGGCGCGCGCTTGTTGGGCACGCTCCATGTCCACTTCGACGGTGAGGAAGAAGTGGGGAACCGGAGCGAGCGACTCGGTCAGCCGGCGCGCGATGGCCTTCCGCATCTGGGAGACCTTGAGGTCCTCGAACTCCGGACCGGCCGGTCCCGCG
>CAXNGW010000064.1:0-8610 GCA_964201975.1 Longimicrobiales bacterium
GAGTTGAAGCCGAGATCGCCCGCCGCGAGCAGAACGCGGCGATAGGGGATTCCCAACCGCTCGAGCAGCACCTCCGCCTCACGCGTGAGCTCCTCGAGCGCCGCCCGGCTCCGCTCAGGGCGCTCGTAGCGCACCAGCTCGACCTTGTCGAACTGGTGGATGCGAAGCAGTCCGCGCGTGTCTTTGCCAGCGGCCCCCGCCTCGCTGCGGAAGCAGGGCGAGTACGCGGTATAGCGCACGGGCAGCTGGTCGCCCGCGAGCAGCTCGTCGCGATGGAGGTTGGTGACCGGGACCTCCGCGGTCGGGATCAACCAGAGGTCGTACTTTTCCACGTGGTACGCCTCGTCGGCGAACTTGGGGAGATGGCCCGTGCCGGTCATCGTCTCGCTGGTGACCAGATAGGGGACGCGCAACTCCTCGTACCCGTGCTCGCGCGTGTGCACGTCCAGGAAGAACGTGATGAGGGCGCGCTGCAGCCGCGCCCCGTGGCCGCGCAGCACCGGAAAGCCCGATCCCGAGATCCTGGCTCCGCGCGGAAGGTCGAGGATCCCCAGCGCCTCGCCGATCTCCCAATGGGGACGGGGTGGAAACGGAAAGCGAGCGGGTTCGCCCCAGGACTTCTCGACGCGATTCGCTTCCTCTCCCCCGCTCGGCACCTCGTCGAGCGGCTCGTTGGGAAGGGTGAGGAGGAGGGCGTGGATACGGTCGGCAGCAGCCGCCACCATGCCGTCCAGCTCGGCGATACGGGCGCCCACCTCGCGCATGTGCGCGACGCTCTCGCCCGCGTCATCGCCGCGCTTCTTCCGCTCTCCGATCTCGCGCGAGACCTCGTTGCGTACGCCCTTCAGCCGATCGGCCTCGGCGATCGCCGTACGCCGTTCCTCGTCGCGCGCGAGCAGCTCGTCTACCGGCGCGTCGTACGCCGTGCCCCGGCGCGCCAGCGCGGCCTTCACCCGATCGGGGTCACCCCGGACGGCGCGGACATCGAGCATGAGGGGAGCGCTCGCCGCTCAAGAAACCGTGTCGGGGGGGACCAGCCGGCGATCGTTGCACACGGGGCTGACGTCGTACACGAACCGCAGCTTACCCGCGGCGACGTCGATCGTGAGCGGCTCGAGCTTCGCGTAGTAGGTGCAGCGGCCGCCGAATGGCGTCGCGCGCAAGTCGGTGCGCACCACGTACGTGCTCCCCAGCTGGATTGGAACGGGCTGAAGGGCCGAGTACAGGAGCGTGTCACTCGGCGCCTCCTCGACCTGGCCGAACGTGCGACCGGTCAGCGCCATCACGCGGGCGCGCGACTCGACCCCGAGCGCGCCCGGCGGGAGCAGCACGAGCTGGTTGGCACGCGTGTCGAGCGCGACGTCCCATTGCCCGGTCGCCCCAGGCACCTCAATGCGCACGGCCTGACGCAAGGTGAAATTGAACGCCGACTGGCGATCCAGCTCGGGCCGCGCGAGCGAGAACAGCTCGACAGTATCCGGGAGGGCGACCCATCTGAAGTCCGTCACCGCTTCGCCGCAACCGCCGGTTGCGAGGGCGAGGAGTGCGAGCAGCGGCAACGCCGACGCGCGGCCGGCACGGCCCATGCTAGGTGTGCGACCGGTAGAACGAAGCGAGAGCGACATCTGGACCCGACGAAAAGGATTGCTTCCCAGCGATTGGGAAACGTGCAAACCGTACTGGGGATCCGCGGTGGAGCGTCAATCGCGGAAATTCAGTGATCTTTTGACTTTACCCCACCCCCCGGGTAGGTTCCCCGCCCTCGGAAACCGGCTGGTGGAAGGAGCGTGAGGGGACATGGTCGAAGCGGTGCCAAACGGTCCCATCCGAGGTAGAATTCTGGTCGCGGACGACGAGCCCCACATCCGCCGCATCTTGACGACGCTACTCGAAGCCGCCTCGTTCGAGGTCGATCCGGTCGCTGACGGCCCCACCGCCCTGCAACATCTCGAGGGCGACAGCGACTACGATCTGGTCCTGCTCGACATCATGATGCCGGGCGCCACTGGGCTTGAGGTCCTCGGCCGCATGCGCGGGCTCGAACATCGCCGCGACGTGCCGGTGGTGATTCTCACCGCCAAGGGTCAGGACGCCGATCGCGACGAGGCCTTCAACCTGGGTGCCGACGACTTCGTGACGAAGCCCTTCAGCCCGAAGAAGCTGCTTGCCCGGATCGACGAAATCCTCGATCGGGGCTGACCCGCACCTCTGGATCACCGTGCTGGCGGGCGGGAGCGGATCCCGCTTCTGGCCGGTGAGCACGCCCACACGCCCCAAGCAACTCCTCCCCCTCGCCGGCTCCCGGCCTCTGGTGGTCGAGACGCTGGAGCGGGCGCGCGCGCTGGCCGGCGACGACCGCATCCGGATGGTGACCGGCGCGGCCCTGGTGTCTCCCTTCCGCGCCGCCCTCCCCGACCTGCCGCTCGACGCGTACTGGGTGGAGCCGGCAGCGCGCGGCACCGGTCCCGCGCTCACCAGGGCCGCCGGGCGCGCGCTGCAGCGGGACCCCGACGCTGTGCTCCTGTCGCTCCACTCCGATCACGCCATCCATCCGCTCGGAGCGTTCGTGGTTGGGATGCGGGCCGCCGCCGCGCTGGCTCAGCGCGAGCGCGCGTTGGTCACCGTGGCGGTGGATCCGGACCGGCCGGAAACCGGCTACGGGTATCTCCAGCCGGGTGCCCCCCTCGATCCCGTCGAGGGCATCCCGGCGTTCCGCGTGTCCGCGTTCCACGAGAAGCCCGACGCCGCGACCGCGGAGCGCTACGTGCGCGAGGGCTACGCGTGGAACAGCGGCATCTTCGCCTGGCGCGCGGACGTCTTTCTCGACGAGGTGCGCCGCCACGCGCCCGGACTCGCGCGCGGCCTGGCGCACCTCGAGCGCGGGGACGAGGACGGATTCTTCGCCGCCGTCGAGCCGGTCACGGTCGACGAGGCTGTGCTCGAGGAGAGCGACCGGGTCGCCGCGATCCGCGCGCCGTTCGCGTGGGACGACGTAGGCAGCTGGGAGGGGCTCGCGCGCGCGCGGCAGGCGGCGCCCGACGAGAACGTCGTGGTGGGCACCGGTCGGGTGGTGGACGGGGAGGGCAACATCGTCTACGCCGACGGCGGTGCGGTGGTGCTGTGGGGGCTCTCCGACATCGTCGCCGTCCACACGCCCGGCGCGACGCTGATCATGCGCCGTGATCTCGCCCCCGACTTGAAGCGCCTGCTCGCCATCCTCCCCGACCACCTGCGCGAGACCCCGCGTTGAAGCTCGTCCTCTTCCATGACGCGCTGGCGCTCTGCTGGACGCCGTTCGTGGAGACGCGGCCCATCGGCGAACTGATGTATGGCACCCGCACGCTGCGCGAGCGCGCCCTGCGCGCGCTCGGCGCGGAGGCGAGCCTGTACGCGGCAGCTCCCCATCTCGCGGGTTTCGACGAGACCGGAGCGCCGCCCGTGGGCGACCCATCCGCCAGCGCGGGCGACGACCGGGTCTTCCTGTGCGTGCGGGCCGCCGTGGACCCGCCCCTGGAACCGCTGGACGGACGCCGTCCCGCGGTGCTGACCCTGGAGGGCCGCACCGTCGGCTGGGTCGTGCCTGCCGGCGCTCCGGCGCCCACAGCCGACGCGATGCGCGATCTCCCTCGCGCCGGCATCGCCGCGAGCGTCGGGCTGGCCGGCGAGCTGCTCGAGCGCCCGTGGCATCTGATGGCCGGCAACGCCCGCCGCATTGCGGCGGACGCGGCGGCCGAGCCCGGCGTCGGAGCAGGCGCCACGCCCGCCGGCGCGCACCGGATCGGCGATCACCCGATCCTGCTGGAAGACGGAGCGGTCGTGGAGCCCGGTGTGGTGCTCGACGCGCGCAGCGGTCCGATCTGGCTGGCCCGGGGAGCGCGCATCGAGGGCCCCGCCCGCGCCACCGGTCCGCTCTATCTGGGCGCTGGATCCACCATTCTCGGCGGACCCGTGGGCAGCTCGTCGATCGGCCCCATGTGCAAGGTGCGGGGCGAGGTCGCCGATTCGATCCTGTGCGGCTACTGCAACAAGGCGCACGACGGCCATCTCGGTCATGCGGTGCTGGGCCGCTGGGTGAACCTGGGCGCCGGCACCACCAACAGCGACCTCAAGAACACCTACTCGTCGGTCCGCGTGCGGCTCCCCGAGGGGGACGTGGACACCGGCCTGATCAAGGTCGGCTCGTTCCTGGGCGACCACGTGAAGACCGGCATCGGCACGCCGCTCAACACGGGCACGGTGATCGGCGCCGGCAGCAACCTGTTCGGCGGCCGCATGCCGCCGCTCTACGTGCCGCCCCTGTCCTGGGGCGAAGGCGCCGAGCTGGTCGAGTATCGGCTCGAGCGATTCCTCGCCGCCGCCGCGACCGCGATGGGGCGGCGTCAGGTTGAGCTGAGCGAGGGAATGCGTCAGGTTCTCGGACGAGCGGCGGAACGGGGACGGAACGAACGAACCAGCTGAGCCGATCATGAACGTGTGCTGTCTCGGCAGCGGAAGCGCGGGCAACAGCGTCCTGGTCGAAGCGCAGGGAACGCGCGTGCTGGTGGACGCCGGGTTCAGCGCGCGGGACCTCGAGGCCCGCCTCGACGCGATCGGCCTCACCCCGGCCGCGATCGACGCGATCCTCGTCACCCACGACCACGGCGACCACACGCGCGGGGTGGGCGTCTTCGCCCGCCGGCACGGCACCCCGGTCTACATGACCGAGCGCACCTTCCACGCCTGCCGGTCTCTGTTCCGCGGCGACGAGCGCACCGTCGGCTACGGCGTGGCCCGCCCGTTCCGCCTGGGCGGCTTCCGCGTCGAGCCCTTCCTCACCGTCCACGACGCCGCCGATCCGATCGGGATCGCCCTAGTGGACGTCGCCAGCGGCGCCCGCCTCGGCGTGGCGACCGACCTCGGCCGCCCCACGGTGAGCATGCAGCACGCGCTGTCCGGCTGCGACTTCCTCGTGCTCGAAGCCAACCACGACGAGGTCATGCTCCGGCTGGGCCCCTATCCGTGGTCGGTCAAGTCCCGCATCGCGTCGACCCACGGCCACCTGTCCAACCGGGCCGCCGCGCGCTTCGTGACCGACCTGGTGCACCCGCGCCTCGCAGGCGTACTCCTCGCCCACCTCTCGGTCGAATGCAACGACCCCAGGCTCGCGCGCGACGTGGTGGGCACCGCGCTGGAGAAAGCGGGCTGGCAGGGGTGGCTGGACGTGGCCCGGCAGGACCGCGTCGGCCCCATGCTCGACGTGGAAGCCCTGCGCAACCGCTGCGGACCGGAGCAGCTCTCGCTGCTCTGAGGGATCGTCAAGCGCCCTCCCTACAAGCCGAAGAGCCTGAGGAAGTCGTTGGAGAGAGCCCACAGCATGATCGCCATCACGATCATGAAGCCCACATTGGACCACCGCAGCCGCTGCTGCACCGTCAGCGGGCGGCGACGCACCGCCTCGATGCCGAGAAACAGGAGGTGTCCTCCGTCCAGGACCGGGATGGGGAGGAGGTTCAGGACCGCCAGGTTCACGCTGAAGAGCGCCATGAACTGGAGGAAAGTCTGGAAGCCCTCAGCGGCCGCCTGGCCCGACGCTTGTCCGATCGTGATGATGCTCCCGACCGAGCGCGGTGACACGTTCAGCGTGAAGAAGTCCTTGAGGAAGCCCAGGATCACAGCGGTGGTGCCGATGGTCTGGCGAGCGCCGTAGGAAATTGCCTCGAGCGGCCCCACTTCCTGATAGGCGATCTCACCGACCGCCGGGTAGATCCCGATCTTGCCGACCGTGCGGCTCACGCCGGTGACCGCGTCGACCTCCTCCTCGGGCTCCGGGGTCACGGCGCGCGTGATCTGCCCGCCGTCGCGCTCGAGCTGCAACTCGGTACGCTGCCCCGGCCGCGACTGGACCTGCTGCACGAATGCGTCCCAGCTCGCCACCGCAGATCCGTTCACGGCGAGGATGCGGTCGCCCGCGCGCAGATCGCCACGCTCCGCCGGCGAGCCGGGGTTCACCGCGCCCACCGCCGGGTCGAGCCAGGGGCGCACGGCCCCGGCGAGCGCGGTGCGCGCGTCGGCGTCGGCGGGCAGCCGCACCCGTATCGACACGTCCGGCTCGCGCACCACGATGTCGGCGTCCCCCGCGGGCGCCTCGGCGAGCGCGGCGGTCACTTCGCCCCACGTGTCCACGTCCCGGTCGCCGATCCGCACCACGCGCGCGCCGACCGGTAGCCGCGCGATCTCCTCAGTACCTGCCGGCAGCAGGGCCTGGACGACGAGGCCGAGACGCGTGCTGCGCAGCTCGGGCAGGCCCCACACGCCGATCACGGTCGTGTAGGCGAGAAACGCGAACAGCATGTTCATGATCACGCCGGCGGAGATCACGAACGCGCGCGCCCATAGGGGCTTGGCGTCGAAGTCGCGCGACGAGCCAGTGCGGGCTTCGGGGACCGGCCCGCCCTCCACCTGCTCCATCACTTCGTCGTCCATCCCGCCCATCTTCACGTAGCCCCCCAGCGGGATGGCGGAGAGCACGTACTCCGTCTCGCCTCTGCGGAAGCCTAACACACGGGGTCCGAGGCCGATCGAGAAGCGCTGGACCTCGATGCCGACGGCCTTGGCGGCGAAGAAATGGCCCAGCTCGTGCACGAAAATGAGCACGCCCAGGACGACGATGGTGGCGAGAACGGTCATGCCCCTGCTCCCGTGCGTTTGCGGCTGCCCGGACCCGCCCGCTCCACCGCGCGGCGCGCCGCCGCGCGGGCCTCGCGGTCGGCCTCGATCACATCGCCCACCTCGCCCACCGCGCGCACCCGATGAGCCGTCAGCGCCGCCTCGACCACGCCGGTCATCGCGGCGAACCCCAGCCGCTCGCACAGGAAGGCTTCCACCGCCACCTCGTTGGCCGCGTTGAACACCGCCGGCGCGGTGCCGCCGGCCCGACCGGCGTCCACGCCCAGCTCGAAGAGCGGGAAGAGCCGGTGGTCCACCGCCTCGAACGTGAGGGGAGAGGTGCGGACCGGGTCGAAGGTCCGCAGGCGGACGTCGTCCACCCGGCTGGGGTGGCTGAGTGCGTAAAGGATCGGAAGCTCCATGGTCGGGAATCCCATCTGCGCGAGCACGGATCCATCCACGAACTCGACGAAAGAGTGCACCACCGACTGCGGGTGCACGACGACCTCGATCGCCGAGTACGGGATCCCGTAGAGGAAGTGAGCCTCGATCACCTCGAGCGCTTTGTTGGCGAGCGTGGCCGAATCGACGGTGATCTTGGCGCCCATCGCCCAGGTGGGATGGCGCAACGCGTCCGACGGACGTACGCCCTCCAGCGCACCGGGGTTCCACCCGCGGAACGGCCCCCCCGACGCGGTCAGCACAATCCGCGCGATCGAGCCCGGCTCAGCCCCGGCCAGGCACTGAAGGATCGCCGAGTGTTCGCTGTCGATGGGCACGAGCCGGCCACCGCCGCGGGCCGCCGCGTCGAGGACGAGCGGCCCCCCTGCGACCAGCGACTCCTTGTTGGCGAGCGCCAAGCGCTTGCCCGCGCCGAGCGCCGCCAGAGTAGGCTCGAGGCCGGCGGCGCCGACCAGCGCGTTCACCACCACGTCCACGTCGGGATCGCGGGCGAGCGAAAGGAGCGCGTCCCTCCCCGCCTCCCAGACGGACGGGGGCAATCCGGCCGCGCCGTCCAACGCGGTGGCGTCCGCGATCACCGCCCGGCGGGGACGGAACTCCGCGACCTGGCCCGCGAGCTCAGGGAGCGAGCGGTGCGCGGAGAGACCGGCCACATGGAAGCGGTCGGGGTGGCGCCTCACGACCTCGAGGGTGCTCTTCCCGATCGAGCCGGTGGAGCCCAGGATCGCGACCCTTAGCGGCGCCTCCGCGCGCCTCATCCGGCGATCCCCAATACGACGAGCAGCCCGTACGCGACCGGGAACGCGAACAGGAGTGCGTCGATGCGATCCAGAAAGCCGCCGTGCCCGGGGAGCAGGCGACCAGAATCCTTGCTCCCCGCCTCGCGCTTCAGCACCGACTCGGCGACGTCGCCGATCGGTCCGGACACGCCCAGCACCAGCCCCACCAGGGCCCCCATCGGCACGGAGAGCCCGCCGCCCGGCGCGTCGGCGAGGGTCATCGCGGCCACCGCCGCACCCGCGCCTGCCGACGCGATCACGCATGCAACGCCGCCCACCACGGTCTTCCCCGGGCTGGCATGGGGGAAGAGCTTCCGCTTGCCCCACGCGCGCCCGGCAAAGTACGCGGCGCTGTCCCCGATCCAGGTCGTGACGAGCGGCAGCAGGACGAATCCGAGCGCGGGCAGCGAGCGGAGGAAGACGGCGAACGCCAGCGTGCAACCGACGTAGATCGGCCCGAGCACGGTGACGGCGATGGCGGCGAGCGGCTCCCCACCGGGCCAGCGGAGCCAGACCGAGGCAGCGAGGGAAGCCAGCACGAGCGCGACCAGCAGGCCGAGCACCAGGGATCCCGCCGCGGCCGGACTCGGGTAGGCGGTGGCCAGCAGGACGACAGCGCCGGCTGCGGCCATGCCGGGCGCGGCGAAGGCGCGCACGCCCCTGGCGGCGGCCAATCCGTACAGCTCGCCGGTGGCGATCACGGCTGCCACCGCGAGCACACCCC
>CAXNGW010000065.1:0-8574 GCA_964201975.1 Longimicrobiales bacterium
TCGTATTCGCGGCCACCGCTTCCGACCCCGAGGACGGCCCGCTGACCGCGGCCATCGTCTGGCGGTCCGACATCGGGGGCGCGCTCGGCACGGGTGCCTCGATCTCTCGGAGCAACCTGGCTCCCGGGCCGCACCGCGTGTCCGCGGCGGTGACCGACAGCAACGGGAATACGGTGGCGGACACGGTCGACCTCACGATCGCGATCGTGACCACGCCGACGACGCTGAACGTGCCGTTCGGCGGCACCGCCTCGCTCCCGATCTCGCTGTCGGCGCCCGCGCCGGCGGGCGGGCTGACGCTCACGATCACCAGCACCGCTCCATCGATCGTGGGCCCGGTCAACGCCACGGTGAACATTCCGGGCGGTGCGCTTTCGGCCAACGCCCAGCTGAGCGGAGTCCTCCCCGGAGGCGCGGTCGTCACCGCATCGACGCAAGGGTACGGCTCGTCACAGACGAGCGTGTCGGTGACCGCCTCCCTGAACATCCTGCAAGGCAGCGTTTCGTTCCCCCGCGGCTACACCTCGAGCTTCCAGGTGCGGCTCGAGAGCCAGGGCTCGCCGATCGCTGCGCCGGCAGGCGGGCTCATCGTGACGCTCACGGCGAGCGATACGGCGTGCGTCTCGGTCCCGGGCTCGATCACGATCCCGGCCGGACAGGTGCAGGCCACCGCGAGCGTCACCTACGGCGGCACGACGGCCACTCCCTGCAACACGACGGTCACGGCCTCGAGAACGTCGGTGATCTCGGACGCCTTCACGGTCTACGTGAACGCCAGCCCGGCGATCAACCTCTCGAGCGGCATCGTGGTGGGAAGCGGGCTCCAGACCAGCGGCAGCCTCAACCTGGACTACGGGTCGCACGGTGGAGTCACCGTTCGCGTGGCGAGCCAGAACCCGGGGGTCCTGCTCCTGGCGACCAACTCCACCACCCCGGGCACGGCGACCATCGACGTGGCGCTCCCGAACGGTTCGAGCTCCTTCTCGTACTACGTGCAGGGCGTCGAGGGGGCTACGGGCTCCATCGGGGTCGTCGCGAGCGCGCCCGGCTTCACTACCGATACCGTCGCGATCAGCGTGGTTCAGCCAGCCGTGATGGTCAACGGGCTGGGAACGAGCTACACGTCGCTCTCGCCCGATGCGTCGTTCTACGTCAGCGTCGGCATTCCGGACTTCTACTACTACGGCTACGACTACGGCACCGTGCTCGGACAGACGATCCGGCCTGGCGGCACCGCGCTCACCGCGACGATCACGAGCACCGACACGGCCAAGGCCCGGCTGGTGACGACGGCCCGCTCGGGTGACACCGTCACCGTGCAGATCCCCGTCGGACAGTACTATTCGTCGCCCAGCGGTCCTGCTTCAGGCGGCGTGGCGCTCGACTTCAGAGCGGCCGGCGCCACCACCGTGCGCGCGTCGATCCCTGGCGTCCTCGATCGCCCGTCGGCCACCGTCGCCGTGACCGTGACGTCTCCCGCAATCAGCGCTTCTGGCGCTCCGGTCGTCGGCTCGGGGCTCCAGGTCGGCAACTCCGCCTACCTGGGCGCGGCCAACCACGGCGGCGTGACCGTCCGTCTGGAGAGCTTGAATCCCGCAGTCGCGCTGCTGGCCCCGAACGCCTCGACCGCCGGCACGGCGACCCTCGACGTCATTGTGCCTCAGAACCAGACCAACATCAGCTACTACGTGCAGGGCCTCGAGGGGACCACCGGTACGTCCTATGTCAGGGTGACGGCGCCGGGCTTCACCCGTGACTCGTCGCTCGTGACCGTGGTCCAGCCGGGGGTTGCGATCTACAACCTCGGCACGACCACGACGACCTTGTCGCCGAACGCCGCGTTCTACGTCGCCGTCGGCATCTCGGACGCCTACTACTACGGCTACGACTACGGCGGTATAGCTCAACAGGACATACGGACAGGCGGCACGCCGCTGACCGCCACGATCACCAGCAGCCAGGTGGGGGTCGGACAGCTGCAGCGGACTGCGGGAACGTCCGGATCGGCCACCGTGCAGATCCCCGTGGGCTCGTACTATTCGCCGACCACGGTAGCGACCGGCGGCGTGGCGTTCGATCCGGTCGGGACCGGCACCACCACCATATCGGCGACCATCCCCGGCTTCTCGTCACGGCCGAGCGCCAGCGTCGCCGTGACGGTGACGGCGCCGGGGATCACGATGTCCGGAACGACGGTGGGGGCCGGCCTCCAGGTCGCGAGCCAGGTGAACCTCGGCGCCGCCCAGCACGGCGGCGTGACGGTCCGAATCCAGAGCTCGGCGCCTGGCGTAGCCCTGGTCTCGCCGAATGCCAGCACTCCTGGCACGGCCTACATCGACGTCGCCGTCGCGAACGGGAGCACCTACATCCCGTTCTACGTCCAGGGTGTGGCCGGGACGACCGGGACCGTGTCTTTGACGGCTTCGGCTCCGGGCTTCACCGACGGGACCGCGACAGCCGCTGTGGTGCAGCCGGGCGTGATCATCTCCAGCATGCCCACCAGCATCGCGGTGGCCAGCGCCGACCGGCCCTTCTACGTCACGGTGGGCATCTCGGACGTCTACTACTACGGCTACGATTACGGCGGCCTGGTCGGTCAGCAATTGCGCGCAGGCGGCGCCCCGTTCACCGCGACAATCACGAGCAGCCAGGTCGCAGTCGGACAGCTGGTGACCTCGGCGGGCACGGGCGCGAGTGTCACCGTGACCGTCGCGGCTCAGTCACAAGTGTCACCGGGCTCGGTGGCCGCGGGAGGAGTCGCGTTCGATCCGTTGACGACGGGTGGCACGACCTTGAGCGCGAGCATCCCCGGCTTCGTCACGCGGCCGCAGGCAACCGTCTCCGTGACCGTCACGCCCTGAGCGCGGGTTAGATCTCTTCCAGCGCCGCCGTGAATTCGGCGGCCATGGTGGGGTGGCCGTGCTTGCGGGCCTGCTCGATCCCCCGCCGATACGCCTCGCGCGCTTCGTCGCCGCGCTCCAGAAGGGTCAACAGAGCTCCCAGCCGGCCCCAGGCGTTCCCCTGATCGTCGCTCTGCTCGAGATAGGCGCGGAGCTCTCCAACGGCGTCGTCGGTCCTTCCTGCCTTCTCGTACTCGACCGCGAGCCCGAACCGCAAGCGCGCGTCCGCGGGTCGCGAGGCGACCATGCCCTCGAGGGCGGCGATGCGATCTTGGGTCATTCGGGGTGCGCCGGTCAGAGGTCAAGAAAAAAGGGAGCGCCCGGGAGCGCCCCCCAGAAACCCAGTCGCGCCAGGCGACCGGTTCGTCTAGTCCGGGAAACGGAAGCCGCCGGCGGCGTCGCCGTCCGCCGTACGGCCGGTCATCAGCTCGATCATCGCCTCCATCTCGCTTCCCATCTCCCGTAGGCGCTGCAGAACCGAGAGCGAGTGGGCGTAGTCGAAATAGGCCGCGACCGCACCCTCGTGCGCGGGATGGGTCTCACCGACCAGCGTTTCCATCTCGACGCGGAGGCATTCGACGATGTGGGAGATCGCGGAGGCGAGCGCTCTCTGCTCAGCCAAGGTGTCCACCCCGATATCACCGACCAGCCGCTCCTCGAGCGCGCTCACCTCCGCGCGCGCGGCGGGAGGCGCGGCGACAGCGCACGCTCCGACCGACTCGTCCCGGAGGAAGCTGCGCGCGCCCTGCTGGAGGGCCCGCCCTTCTTCGTAGCTGATGTAGAGGATCACCGATGTCTCCGCCGATCCACTCGCCGATCACCCGGTTCCATCTGCTTATACTGCCTGACCGTGTTCATGGTTGCAGCAAAGGAAGTGCCGTCCGGCGACCGCCCCGACGGCATCCCGTAACACGCTGATCCAATGACGGTTACGGGATCACGCCCGATTTGGCCGCGCGCCTGGCGCCGGCGGCGACCATGGGAATTCACGGTGGGCAACGTGTTTTCCGAGGGCGAACGGAGGTCGAGCCGCTCAGGCCAGAGCGCCGTTCCCCGCGTCTACTACGCTGAGCGGAATCGACACGTGATGCTCTCCGTCCACACTCACGTCGAACGTGTAGTGGCCCGAGCGCGCGAACACGATGCCGTCGAGGTTGAGGACGTGCGGCACCTTCACCCCACCGCCGGCGCTGCGCGGGCCGGGGGCGAGCTGCATCTCGCCGTCGAGCCGAAGGACCTCGACCCCGTCCGGGCCGCTCAGCCGAATGCCGACGTCGTGCGGTCCCGCCTCCGGAAGACCCGCGGAGAAACGCAGCACCATGGCCAGACGGCCGTGCTGCGCCGGGAAGGCGGACGCCGAGATCCGGTCGAACACGCCGAGGATATTGAGCTTGCCGGAGCCGTCGATGGTCGCGGCGTCGGCGAGGAGTGCGAGATCGATTTCCATGAGCCGGACCCTACCCGGTGGCCTCGCCCATCGCAAGCCGCGTCCCCGTCGTTGACGCGTCCCTGCGGGACGTCTAGCGTATCGGTCGCCGGACCCGCCGGCTCGATCTCTTCGGTCAGACCGCGCTTCTCGCTCGAGGAAACAGATGGCAACGACGCAGGGCACCCGCCAGCCGACCTTCCGGGTGCTGGACGCGATGGACGCGCCTCACGGGGGAAGGATCCTCCGCCTCCGTCTCGATTCGGGCGAAGCGCCCTCGATCCGGGAGCTGAAGGGTGCGCGGCTCCGGGCGGTGGCACCCGACGGCCGCACGGCGTTCGTGAACGTGAAGGGGTTCGCCGTGTTCGGGGGAAAACCCTCGAACGACCGGCTCACCCGCACCGGCCGCATCGACATCCATGTCGAGCAGGAAGGGGAAGGTCCGCTGGTCGTCGCGACCTGGGAGATCCGCCCCACGTAGCTAGTGCTTAGTGCTATTTGGGCTGGTCGCCCGTCGTCGCCGCGGGCGGCATGCCGGGCGGCTCCCGCCTGAACACCCTCATGAACCACGCTCGGTACTCGTCGAGCTTCCCCGGGTTGGCCTGTTCCCAGTCCGCTTTGTCCTGCGGGAATTCGTCCGCCCTGGCAACCAGCAGGTACGGATCCAGGTAGCCCGCCTCGCGCGCGTAGATCAGCTCGTCCAAGGGCGTGTACGGCGGAGCGTCGAAGGACGTGCGCCCGAGCAGCCAGGCATCCGCCATCCGGTCCACGATCACCCGCTCGAGCTCGAAGCCTTCAGCGTCGGCGTGGTCGGGGAGCCACTCGTCCAGACGCCCCATCTTCTTCATCAGATGCAGGTGCGCGTAGACGTCGTAGGCCGTGGTGATGTCCGGGTGCGCCCGGTCGTATTGGATCTTGGCCGTGTCACCGATCAGCGTCAGCGTCTTCCAGGGCAGCGTCTCCCGGGCGGTCGGCGTTTCGGCGATCAGGAAGGTGGGGTCCTCCTGGATCTTCCGGGTCTGGACCGTCAGCCACGCGAAGATGCTGTCGATCCGGGCGGTATCGGCCCGGAGCCGCTCCCCCGAGCTGACGATGATCGGCCGGGGGGAGGGGGCTTCGACCTGACCCGTGGCGCACCCCCCGACCCCCACCGCCGCCGCCAGGACGGCGATCCGGAAAAGGAGCCCGTGGGGCGGGAAACGGCCTTTTGTGAGGCGGCTAAGACCCATCTGGAGCCTCCCGAGTAAACAGGTGTAGTCAGGGTTGAAGTCCTTGACACCCCGGTGCCCCCGGTGGGAATTGGGGTCACACGGGACTAGAAACGATGCAAATATGAGCCCACAGACCAAAGAATCCGCCTTCCCGGCCGAGCCGGAATTCCGCGCTCCTACTACCATGACGCCCGAGGAGCTCGGAGACACACTCGCCCGTCTCGTCTGGGAGAGCTTCTCCGACTTCGTCGCCGAGGGCGATACCGAGATTTCCCTCGGCGCGCTCGGTGTTTCCACCCATGACGGCGTCCCCGACACGGTTCCGGCGGAAGAAGCTCTGATCTTTCTCATGTGGGCGCACACGCGCGGAGTCCAGCTCGCCTTCGTCGGCCGCTCCCCGGACGCCCTGGTCCGGCGTGGTCTGGACTCGCTGCACAGCGCCGTGTTCGAGGACATGGCCGAAAACGGCACTCCCCGCTCACAGCTGCCCATCTTCGAGCAGCGCGTCAGCACGCGCTACGCCGAGTACCACCAGGCCGCGGCGCGCTCCGACGCCAAGCTCGGCGAAGCTGTGGTCCGCCACCTGTCGAGCAAGAATGGCGACAGCGAAGTGCTGGCGCGGGCCGTCTCCGAGCGCGCCATCGCCGTGGCCAATCCCCTGCGCGATTTTCTGGAAGAGGTCGAGCTCGTAGACTGATTTCAGATCCCGAGTGAAGAACGGATCAACGGACTGATCCGCTCGGGAGTCCAGGGTGGGTTGAACGTGAGCTCCACCTCGGCCTTCTCCACACCCTCCACTCCGAGCACCGCCGTCCGCGCATCCTCGAGGATCTGTCCGGCTACCGGACAGCCCGGCGAGGTGAGCGAGATGATCACGTGCACCGAGCCATCCTCGGCCACGTCGATGTCGTAGACCAGACCGAGAACCACGAGATCGAGATGGAGCTCGGGGTCCTTCACCGTCTTGAGCGCGTTGCGTACATCCTTTTCAGTGACCGTACGGCCTCCCGTCTTCGTCAGTGCTTCCTCACGAACAGAACCGAGATCTCCTCGGGATTCTCCCCCTGCGCCTTGCGGATACCCCGATGCAGGGTCGAGACCACATCCCCGGCTGGCTTCCCGTGGATCTGGGCGACCAGGTCGGCCGCCCCGCGGAAGAGCCCGGCGGAAGCGTGCGAGAGCACGATCGCGGTGTCGCCGGCGCTCATCGCGAGGCGCTCGCTTCCGTACTGGACGCCTTCCATCATCCCGAGCGGCGGCCCATGGGACCCCAGCTCCTCGAACGCGCCACCGCGCCGGATCACGCCACAAGGAACGCGTCCCGCGCTCGCCCACTCCGCGGACTGCCCGTCCACCACCAGCATGCCGCATTCCACGTGCTGGCCCTCGTCGTCCGCCGCGCATGCGCACATCACCGCATTGATGCGGGGGAGCACCTTGTCCAGGCCGCCCCCGTCCGCGACGACCGCGCGCAGGACACCGCGCACGGTGGCCAGATGGATCGCAGGAGGCAGGCCGTCCGCACGCACGTTGAGGGTCACCAACGCGGTACGCCCGTCCGGCAGGACCAGCCAGTCCCAGATCGTGGCGGCGCGCCCGCGCTCCTCGACCATCGTCCCGGCCCCGACGTCGTAACCCTCTACCCGGGGCGCGTTCCTGGGCAGCAGAGCTTGGCGCATGGTGCGGCTGAGATCGGTCTCGTGCATGCTGGGGCGGGCGGGAAGCGTGGGATCCGGAAGCGAGCCGCGTAAGCTACGAAGCGCTCCCGGTGGCGGAAACAGCCGGAAGACTGAGAATCGAACCGAGCGCTCTGGTCAGGCGGTGACCGCGGGCCCTCCGCCGAGGCTCTGAGTGCCGGGGTTGAGCCCCATCACGCCGTTGCCGGCCGCATGTCCATCTTCGGCCAACGGCTGGTCGATGCACTTGAGGAGCAGGACCGTGTTCTCGAACACGTCTCCCGTGATCGGATCCTCGATGGGGAGCGACGCGGAGATCCTCTTCACCACCTCGCGCGCCTCGCCCGTCACCATGTCGGCGACCACCGACTTGGCGTTCGCGAGCGCCCCGCTCGACGCGCGAGCCAGGGACAGGAACGCGTCGCCGGGCATGAGCGGCACCTTGATGCTCCGATACGGAAGGGCGGGCTCGATCCCGAGCGGTGGTGCGTCGGCGGGCAGGTCCACCACGGTGCCGCCCTCGCGTACGATCGCCGCTGTCACGGGGCCCGCGGCGGCCCAGGTGAGCTCGCCCTCCTGGAGCGCGACTAGCGCGCATTCGATCTGCTGCGATGCGCCCGAGACCTTCGCCCCGATCATCCCTTCGTTGACTCGCCCGAACAGCTTCCCAAGATCCGAGTGGTCCCGTGCGAGCTCCCGCAGGAGGGTGCGCGCGAGGACGAGAGGATAGGCGGCGGGAAGCCCCTCGCACTTCGCGCGCAGCGAAGCGAATGCGAAGCGCCCGTCGCCCAAACGGAAGCAGTCCCAGGCACTCTCTCCTTCGGCCTTCTCACTTCCCCCGGTCGTGGCCATCACCGAGAAGCCTGGAACCTGGGGAATGCCGCCCGGCAGGATGCTCTTCTGCATCACCTGGCTCAGGCTGCGTACGATGTCGCGTGTGTCGCCACCCTTCCCCTGGCTCGTCGCGAAGCGCACGGACATCGCCCACAGCGCCTTCGATATCCCGCGCAGCATGCGCACCGGGAACGAGTCCGCGCCGAGCAGCGAGTTGAACGCGTCGCGCGAGATCTCGAGGAGCTGCGCGTGATCGAGTGCGCGCGCGGTCGCGGAGCGAGGGGACTGGTTCAGCAACGCCATCTCTCCGAACGCCTCGCCCTCGCGCGCGACGGCCAGCTTCTGCTCCGCTCCCTCGCGGCCGCGTTTGAACAGCTCCACCCGGCCACGCAGCACCACGTAGAACGTCCCGCCCTTCTTCCCCTCCTCGAACAGGATCTCCCCGGGGGCGAGCGAAACCGTTTCGCCCACCTGCTGAATGCGCGCCGCATCGTCCTCCGAAATGCCCTCGAAGAGCTGCACCGAGC
>CAXNGW010000066.1:0-8559 GCA_964201975.1 Longimicrobiales bacterium
GCGGCCCCCCGGCTTCCGCGAAGCTTGCGCGGCGCGCCGGGGAGGCTTCAACGTGCGCAGTGGTCAAATGTTTACGTCGGGTAAAAACCTGTCCTGGAGGACGGATAGGAAATCCAACCGCCATCAGGGTCCGATGAGCACAGTTGCAACCACCTCTCCGACTCAGCCCAGCTCCGCCCCGGCTCGTGCTCCTTCCCCACCCGAAGATTCGCGTCCTACCTGGGGGGTGGGGCGGGTGGTGGATGGCGCATCGGGTACGAGGGATGTGGGAATGGGCGAGCGGCGAGCGGACCCAGGGTTCACTCCTCCCGTTTCAGTCGAAGGAGTCCGGGACCGACTGATCGAAGTCGAAGTCCGGTACGGGCTCGGGATCGGTGAGGTCGAAGTCCGAGGTCTGGTCGAGGAGGAGCTCGCTCTGGGGCGGGGGTCGGTGGGGATGAAGGCGAGGATCCTCATGTCGCCGCCGCAGGCGGAGCACAGGAGCGGAAGCACCTCGTAGATACGAGCGAGGAGCAGAGCCCAGGCCAAGTTGCAAGGGTTCCGCGACGAAACCGCATTCCGAACGGCACGCGCCGCCCTGCTGGCGGTGCCGCTCCTCGAGTCTCGCCTCTGACCCCGGACGTTTTCCTCGCGGGCGTGGATCTCTATCGCCGAGCTCGCCGAGGCGGCTTCACGGTGCGGTCCTCGATCGCTTGTCTCATCGCCGCGTGCGCTCTGCGACATTGCGGCCCTCCCGGGGTGGCGTCCCAGGCGGGGCCGAATCATCTTTCGGGGCGGTCCGGGACCATGGCTCCGGGCCCCCCGTATCGCCGTTTCCCAGCCAGGAGCAGGACCCGTGTCCAAGAAGAATCGCGAGCGTAAGTACGGGTCGGGCGACGCCGCGGGCGCCGCCAGGAGCGAGATGACGAAGTTCTACTGGATCCTCGGCATCGTCGCGGTCGCGGGGGTCGGGATCGTGGGCTACTCGGTCGGCTCCAAGGCGCTGGGGTCCACCGTGTCCGAGCCCATCGAGATGGCGGGGCTGGACGATCCGGCCAAGCTGATGGAGGTGGCGCGCGGGGTGACGAAGGGGAACGCCGATGCGCCCATCACGATCATCGAGTTCGCGGACTTCCAGTGCCCCGGCTGCGGCCAGTTCGCGCGCGAGGTGGGGCCGCTCATCCAGGCCGAGTTCCTGGCCACCGGCAAGGCCAAGTTCCTGTACTACGACTTCCCGCTGGTGAGCATCCACCCCAACGCGTTCCTCGCCGCGCGCGCGGGGCACTGCGCCGAGGACCAGGGGAAGTTCTGGGAGTACCACGACATCCTGTACCGGAACCAGCCGCGCTGGTCGGCGTCGCAGAATCCGTCCAGCATGTTCGGGGACTACGCCGACGACATCGGCATCGACGCGGACGCCTTCTCGGGCTGCCTCGCGAGCGACAAGCACGCGGACGTGGTGACCGCCAACATGGAGCTGGGCTACCAGCTCCAGATCAGCGGCACGCCGACCGTGATGGTGACCCAGGGCCGCGGCATCGGTCGCCGGGTCAGCCCCAGCATCGAGGGGATTCGCGAGGCCATCGGGCTCTTGCCGACGGGCGGATGACCGCGGACGCCCTGGGCACGGCGGCCGACCCCGCGTCGCCGCCGCACCGGCCACCGCCACGCAACCGCATGGCGGTGGCCGTCCTCTCTCTGGTGGGGCTGTTCATCGCTCTCTATCTGCTGGCCTACAGCGCGGGCCTGATCCCCCTGATCTGCGGCGTCGGCTCTTGCGAGACGGTGCAGGCGAGCCAGTGGGCCAAGGTGGGGAGGGTCCCGGTGCCGCTACTGGGCGTGGGCGGCTACCTGTCGCTGCTCGTGGTCGCGCTGATCGGGCTCCACCCCGACCGTCAGGACGCGCGCTGGCCGGGGCTTGTGATGCTCGGGCTCGCCACCATCGGCGTCGCCTATTCCGCCTACCTCACCTACCTGGAGGCGGCCGTGATCAACGCCTGGTGCATGTGGTGCGTGATCTCGGCCGTGCTGATGACCGTGATCTTTCTCTGCTCTCTTCCCGAGTTCCGCCGCGGAATGCGCGCATGAGCGCGCGTGCGCGGGTCCGCCTCCTGTTCGTGGACGGCGGCGCCTACCACCACGAGACGGTGACCGTCCCGCGCGATGCGCTTGCCGGCTACGAGCGCCTCATCGACTGTCTGCGCGAGGATCCCGCCGTGCTGCGCGAGATCTGGGTGGACGTGGCACGCCTGTGCGCGGCCTGGCTGGTCGAAGACGAAGGCTGACGCGGGGCTTACGCGCGTCGTTCTACACTTGCGGCCAGGAGCCCGGGCGCTTAGGATACTTGCCGCTTTGTTACCGTCCGCCGGGGCTCGGTCCGGCGCCTCGATCCTTCTCGGAGGTCCCATGACGCTGTCCAGATTGGCCCGCGGAATCCTGGTCGTTCTGCCCCTGTCGCTGGCCGCGTGTGGCGGCGGCGACGCCGAAGCCGAGCCGGCGCCGGTCGTTGAGCCCATGAGCCAGGCGGGCGCGAACGCGATGCGGGACGCGTTCGTGACCGCGTACATGAGCAAGAATGCAGCCGGGGCCGTGGCCTTCTACGCAGACGACGCCGTCATGTACGGCGCGGATGGATCGGTCACCACCGGGAAGCCCGCGATCGAGGCCAAGTTCATTGAGATGATGGCGGCTGGCATGGACTCGCTCGCCCTCGTCCCCCAGTCATTCGAGGCGGCCGGCGACATGGCCACCGACCAGGGCACCTTCGTCATGCGCACGCTCGATCCGCAGACGAAGGAAGCCACCCGGGCGAGCGGGTTCTACAAGGCGGTCCTGGCCCGCCAGGCGGACGGCACCTTTAAGCTGGCCAAGGACAGCCTCTGGGTGGCCGCCGCTCCCGAATGAGCTAGGGTGATAGGGGGGCGGCGCCTCCGGGCGCCGCCCCCCTATCCCTCCACCGCATCGAGCGCCCGCTCGAGCGTCCACTCCCGCACCACCGCGGGGGGCCACAGCCCGGCCTCCGCCTCCCACCGGATCCGCTCCACCTCGCGGCGCGCGCGCGCGCCGGTCGGCGCGTCCACCCATCCCCGCGCCCGCGCCTCCTCCAGCTCGTCCTCGTCCAGCACCCGCGCGCCCCCGTCGTCCACCCACAGGTCGAGAAAGAGATCGGTGGTGTGCCAGACGTGGTCCGGCCGGAACTCCACGGGGGTGAGAACGTTCGCGTAGAGTCCGGTGAACGCGCCGTCGGCGGTGTGGAAGCGTCCGACGTCGTGCCACAGTCCGGGGAAGGTGAACCACACCACCGCGGCGCCGGTTTCGAGCACCGTGCGTCCGTCGATCTCGATCGGGCGTTCCAGCCGCGTCGCTTCCTTGACTGTGACCTTCACGTCGGCGCCGTCGTGCACGAGCGGCTGCGCGTGGACCTGGAGGCGGTCGGGGGGGCGGTGGTAGTGGATGTGGACAAGCGGGGAGCGCGCCATCGCCTCAGGGCGCCGCTGCCGGCACGATGGGCGGCAGGATCGGCTCGACCGGCTCGACCAGCACGTCCATTATGCCGCCGCACACCGCCGGACTCCAGGACAGCGGATCCTTGGTGAGGTCGATGCGCAGTCGCCGCGGCCGGCCGTCGGCCAGTGCCGCGTGCGCGGCCTCGATCACCTCCGCCTCCCCGCACCCGCCGCCGACCGTCCCCACCAGCCCGCGCTCCGGATCGACGACCATCTTGGTGCCCGCCTTGCGCGGCGTGGAGCCGCGCGTGTCCACCACGGTGGCGAGGGCGCAGCGGCGGCCCGCGCGGGCCGCGTCCACGATCGCGCCATAGAGAAGCACATCGTCCTGGCGCATCAGACCTCCTCGGCCGGGACCGGCGGGGCGGGGAAGAAGCGCTCGAGCACCCCCTCGACGTCGCGCAGCGGCGCGCCCGAGCCGCCCCGTCGCAACAGCACGATCTCTCCCGCCACCGCGACCGCGATCTCGGCCGGCGTTTCGGCGCCCAGGTCAAGCCCGATCGGCGCGCGCACGCGCGCGAGCCGCGCCGGCTCCACTCCGTCCTCGAGCAGCTTGGTGAAGGTGGCGCGCACGCGGCGCCGGCTGCCGATCATCCCCAGGTAGGCGGGCTCGGTCTCCATGGCGAGCAAGCGCCGCAGCGCCTCGAAATCGTGCTTGTGGCCGCGCGTGACCAGCACCAGGTGGCTGGCGGCGTGGATGCGGACGGTGCGGAACGGATCGCCCAGGTCCACCCGCAGCACGCGCGCGGCGCTCGGGAAGCGCTCGCGGGTCGCGAACTCGGGACGGTCGTCGAGCACGGTGACCGCCATGCCCAGCAGCACGCCCACCTCCGCGAGCGGCTGTGCCACGTGGCCCGCGCCGACGATGACCAGCTCCGGAGCGGGATGGTGCAGCTCCAGGTACGCCTCTCCCCCGGCCAGGCGGTGCAGTCCCTCCGCCACGTTCGCGTCGCCCGCGAGCGCGCGGAGACCGAGCTCGACTGCCGCCCGGTCGCTGTCGGGGTCGCCCAGCGTCCCGGTCACCTCGAGCGCGTTGCCCGCACCCGCCGTGCAGCCGAGCAGGCGTCGTCCTGCCGCGCGCGCGTCGGCTGCCACCCACAGGAACGCGCTCTCCGCGCGCGCGGCCAGATCGAGCAGCCGAAGCGCAGCCGCCGCCGCGCCCAGCTCGCTCACCTCTCGCTCTCCGGGAGCGCCGCCGGCAGGTGGCGCCGGAGCGCGTCGGGGGTGTCCAGGTCCGCGAGCACGCCCGGGTCGTCCACCGCCAGCTCGCGCACGCGCGCGGGGTCGCGGCGGAGGACGGTGCGGAGCCCCTCGGCGAGGTCGTCCTCCATGATCTCCGCGAACAGGGTGCTGCGGAGCAGCACGGGGTGGCCGCGTCGGCCCTGGTAGGTGGGCACGACCGCGTCCGGCTCTGCGTCCGCGTCGAATGCCGCGATCAGCTCCTCGATCGTGGTCGGCTCGACCAGCGGGTGGTCCACCGGCAGCACGGCGATCCCGCCGACGCCGGCCGGAAGCGCGCGCAGGGCGCAGCGCACCGACGCCACCGGGCCCTCCTCCGGGCTCGGATTGGCGACCACGCGCGCGCCCACCCGGCGCGCGAGCGCGCCCTCTGGCGCATTCACGTCACGCAGCACCACCACCACGGGAGCGCACCCGCCGCGCGCGAGCGTGGTCGCCACCCGCTCGATGAACGTGCGTCCGCCGCCGGCATCGAGCAGCGACTTGGGCCGCCCCATGCGGAGCGACCGCCCCGCCGCCGGGACGACGCCCGCGATCCGGCTCACCCGCCGAAGGTCTCGTAGAAGGTGCGGTTCTTGGCGGCCAGTTGGACCAGGATCGGCGCGGGCTCGAAGCGGGGCCCCACCTTGGCGGCCAGCTCCTGGAGCCGCGCGGTCACCGCGCCGGCACCGAGCGAGTCGGCGAAGCGAAGGAGGCCGCCCGTGAAGGGAGGGAAGCCGGTGCCCATGATCATCGCCAGATCCACCGCACCGGCCCGTTTCACGACGCGGTCGGAGAGGATGCGCGCGGCTTCGTTCACCATCGTCAGCACCAGCCGCTGGCGGACCTCGTCGTCGTCCGGCCCCTCTCCGCGCTCCGCCGGCACGGTGCCGGCGAGGTCACGGTAGACGCTGTCGTCCACACCTTTGTCGCGGCCGCCCTCGTAGCGGTAGAAGCCCTTGCCGTTCTTCTTGCCCAGCCGGTCGGTACCGGCGAGCGCCTGCAGCACGGGCGCGGGCGCCATGCGCTCGCCGAACGCCTCGTGGAGGGTGGTGCCGGCGTGGCGGGCGATGTCGAGGCCCACCTCGTCGAGCAGCCGGATCGGCCCCATCGGCATGCCGAAGGCGCGCGCCGCCGCGTCGATCCTCTCGATGGAGGCGCCGTCCGCGAGCAGCCAGCCCGCCTCGTTCAGATACGGCCCCAGGATCCGGTTGACCACGAAGCCCGCGCCGTCGGCGACCACCACCGGCACCTTGCCCAGGTCGAGCGCCAGCCGGTAGACGGTGGCGACCGCCTCCTCGGACGAGCGGGGCCCGCGCACCACCTCGACCAGCGGCATGCGGTGCACGGGGTTGAAGAAGTGCATGCCGACGAGCTCCTGCGGCCGCGCCAACGGCTCCGCCATCGCGTCCACCGACAGCGAAGAGGTGTTGCTCGCGAGGATGCAGTCCGCGCGCACCTGCGCCTCCACCTCGCGCAGCACCGCGCGCTTCACTTCCAGCTTTTCGACCACCGCCTCGATGACGAGATCGGTCTCGGCGAAGCCGTGGTACTCGATCCCCCCGGAAATCAGCTCCATGCTCTGGTCGGCCTCGCGGGACGTCATCTTGCGTCGCTCGACCGCGTCGTCGAAGAGGCCGCGGGCGTGCTGGAGGCCTCCCGCCACCGCCTCGTGCTTCACGTCCTTCATGCGTACGCGGATGCCTTTGTAGGCGAGCAATTGCGCGATGCCGCCGCCCATCACGCCGGCGCCCAGCACCGCCGCCGCGCGCACCGGCCGCGGGGCGACGCCGGGCGCGGCGCCGGTGTCTTTCTTGGCGCGCTCGCGCAGATGGAAGACGTGGATCAGGTTCTTGGAGACGTCGCCCGCGATCAGCTCGCCCGCCGCGGCCGCCTCGATCCGGAAGGCGGTCTGGAGGGGCCCACCCAGCCCTTCCTTGAGCACGTCAAGGATGCGGAGCGGGGCCGGATAGCGGCCGCCGGTCTTGGCGCGCACGCTCTTCCGCGCCACGGACAGGATGAGCAGCCGGCCGGGGGGCGTATCCTCGACCATCCGCTTCAGCAGCGGCCGCTTGGCGCGGCGCGGCGCGACGCCGTCCGCCAGCGCGCGCGTGTACGCCCGCACGCGGTCCTTGAAGCCGGGCGCGGGCAGCACGTCGTCCACCAGACCGATGCGGCGCGCCTTCGACACCGACACGGGCTCGCCGGTGAGCAGAATCGGGAGCGCGGCCTGGAGGCCGACCAGACGGGGGAGCCGGGTGGTGCCGCCCCACGCGGGCAGGATGCCGAGCTGCACCTCCGGGAGGCCGATGCGCGTGCTGGGCGCGTCGGACGCCACCCGGTGCCGGCACGCCAGCGACAGCTCGGTGCCCCCGCCCAGGCAGGTGCCGTGAATGGCGGCGACCGTCGGGACTTGGATCCCCTCGACGCTCTGGAAGATCGCCTGTCCCATGCGCGAAGCGGCCTCGCCGCGCGCCGCGTCCGTGACTTTCGCGATGGCGTCCACGTCGGCGCCCACGATGAAGCTGTCGGCCTTCCCGCTCCACACCACCAGCGCGCGCATCTGCCGCGCCGCCACCCGCCGGTCCACCTCCTTCACCAGCTCTGCCAGGCGCCGCATCACGGCTTCGGTGAGGACGTTGACCTTGCGGTCGGGGTCGTCCAGCGTGAGCCAGCCGATCCCGTGCTCGTCGATCTGGAGCGCGGGGTTGGGCCGTGGGGGCGGGGTGGAGTGGTCGTGGGCCATGGGAGTACGAACCCCCTACGTAGTGAGGGGTGCCGGGCAGACGCCGCTCAGCGCTGTCCCGATCCTGCGCCCCGAGCGAGCTCCGGCCCCATCACCAGCACGCGCGGCTCGCCCAACTCGTCGGCCGCGTCCGCCTGCGCGCGCGGGCCGATCTCCCAGACCTCGTCCTGAAGCGGCCGCACGCGCCCTTCGCGCTGGAGGTCGAGCGCCATGCGCAGCGCGGCCAGCTCGGGCTGTCCCTCGCGCAGCAGCATCGCGTTGCGGAAGCGGCGGCGGTGATAGCCGAAGAATCCCACATCGGGCTCGCGCTCGAGGCTTTTCACGGCGGCCAGGATGCGCCGCTCCCATGCGGGCGCGCCCTCGGGCATCACGGCCGCCTCGACCACGAGCACGGGGCCGCCCGGCGTGTCTTCGATGCGCACGTCGGCGCTGAACAGCCCGGGGTCGGGAGGCGAGGGGTGGAGCGCCTCGCGCACCTCGTGGGCGAGGAAATCGAGCCGGGTGCGCGGGAGGTCGGCGGGGGCGGGGAAGAACGCGCCGATCCATGCGTTCGTCACCTCGCGCTCGAGCAGAATCCGCTTGCCGTCGTCCCACGCCATATCGTCCCCGACCGCGCGCTCGGGCAGCGGGCTCGTGCCCACGGGCGCGACCGCGCTGCGCGCCTCCCCCTCGTTCACCGGCCCGACCACAGCGGCGGTGGCGGTGCGCAACTGGTAGGCGCGCGCGCGGAAGCTCTCGACGACGGCGGGATCCACCTTTCGCAGTGCCCCCGGCTCGCCGCGCGGATCGTGGCTCCATGCGCTTACCCGGCCCGCGAGGGTCGCGTACAGCTCGCGCTGGAACTCGCGCACCGGCGCCCCCTGCTCGAACGTGAACCCCGCGAGCAGCGCCGCGCGCGCGGCCTCGATCGGTGCGCTCGTCAGCGGCACCCGGAAGAGCACGTCCTCGAGGACCGCCCACGATCGCACCCAGACGTCGGGCGTGGCGAGCAGCGTGAACGCGGTCCAGCCGCGCTCCACGCGCACCTCCAGGCGGGCGTCGGGATCCAGCCGCCACCGCACCGTCTCGGCCACCGCGTCCCCGGTCAGACGCGCGACCCCGGGGAGGTCG
>CAXNGW010000067.1:0-8512 GCA_964201975.1 Longimicrobiales bacterium
TCCATCGACACGCGGCCCACGATGGGGACCCGGCTGCCCCCCAGGATGGCGTGGCCGCGGTTGCCCAACGCCCGCGGCAGGCCGTCGCCGTACCCGATCGCGAGCGTCGCCCAACGCTCCCAACCGCGCGCGGTATGGGTCGACCCGTACCCCAGGGTGGTCCCGGGCGGGGCGTCCCGCAGGTGCACCACCCGCGCCCGCACCGCCGCCACCGGCTCCGGCTCCGGCGTCCCCGGTCCGGCCGAGCCGCCGTAGAGAAAGATCCCCGGGCGCACCGCTCCCACCCGGTAGGGGCCCGCCTCCAGCCGCCCCGCTCGCAGCGCCCCCGCGCTGTTCTGGACGTGGACCAGGAAGTCCTCGCGCGGGTGCGCCAGCGTCGAGAGGGCGTCCACCAGCCGTTGCCACTGCACAGCCACGGTGGCCGGATCGTCGTCGGCGGAGTGAAGGTGCGTGAAGCAACCCGTCCAGCGCAGCCCAGGTCGGTGGCGGGCGGCGACCACGGGGCCCCACACCGCCGCCTCCCTCCAGTCGAAGCCGGCGCGGCCCATGCCGGTGTCCACCTCGACCTGGTAGGCCGCGCTGCGGCCGGAGCGGACCGTCGCCTCCTCGAGCCGGGCGAGACCCTCCAGGCTCGACAGGCACACGGTGAGGTCCGCCGCGACCGCTTCCGCGTACGAGCCGGGGGGCACGGGAGCGCACACCAGCACCGGGCGGCCGACCCCGAGCTCGCGCAACCGCCGGCCCTCGTCCACGGTCGCGACTCCCCACGCCAGCGGCGTCTCGGGCTCGAGCGCGGCCACCATCCGATCGGCTCCCAACCCGTAGCCGTCGGCCTTGGCCATCGGGATCAGCCCCACGTCCGGGCCGACCGCCTCCTGCACGCGACGGTAGTTCGCGCGCAGCGCACCCGCCCGCACCTCGATCCAGGCGCGGACGCGCCGGTCCGACGCGGGGGTGCGGTCCGTTGACATGACCGCGAAACATGGGAGAACATTGCCGGCCGGCAAGGCGGAGCGGCGCCCCGGACCCTAGGCCCGTCACGCGAGCGCACCACCCGAGCGAGGTGTCCATGTCCGACCAGCAGCCCCGGCCTCCCCTCCAGGTTCCCGCCACCGAAGGCGCGCTCGACCGGGCGCTGGCGCTCGTGCGGCTCCTGCGCGCCCACTGCCCCTGGGACGCCGAGCAGACCGCGCGCTCGCTCGTTCCCCACCTGCTCGAGGAGACGCACGAGGTGGTGGACGCGGTCGAGGACGGCGACGCGGACGCGCTCGAGGGAGAGCTGGGCGACCTCCTCCTCAACCTGGCCTTCCAGATCGTGGTGGCGGAGGAGGCGGGGACGCTCAGCGCCCGCTCGGTGAGCGACCGCCTGGTGGCCAAGATGGTGCGCCGCCACCCCCACCTGTTCGGCGGCGGCGAGCGCCGCAGTTGGGCGGCGCTCAAGGCCGACGAGCGGCGCGCCGCGGGGGGCGCCGAGGGCGTGCTGTCGGGGCTGGCGCGCGGGCTCGATCCGCTCACCCGCGCACACCGCATCCAGGAGCGCGTCTCGGGGGTGGGCTTCGACTGGGCGGACCCCGCGGGCGCCTTCGCCAAGGTGGCCGAAGAGGTGGAGGAGGTACGCGACGCGCTCGCCGCGGACGACGCGGATCACGTCGAGGAGGAGCTGGGCGACCTGCTGTTCGCGGTCGTGAATCTCACCAGGCTGGCCGGCGCCCACCCTACCACAGCGCTCGCGCGCGCGAATCGCAAGTTTGGTAACCGCTTCGCGCAGCTGGAGGCGCGCGCGCGAGCGCGCGGCGTCCAGCTCGGCGAGGTCGGACTGGAGGCGCTCGACGCCCTATGGGACGAGGTCAAGCGGGAGGAGGGTGGGGCGGCTTCAATACCCCGCGTTCCGGTCCACCACGTTGCGGAGCGGCCGACCGCCGGCGAGCGCGGCGACATTCGCTAGAATCAGCTCCGTCTCCCGCTCCCAGAAACCACGGGTCACCGCCGACACGTGCGGCGTCAGCAGCACGTTGGGGGCGGTCCACAGGGAGTGTCCGGCGGGCAGCGGCTCCGTGCCGAACACGTCTAGCCCGGCGCCGCGGATACGACCCGCGCGCAGCGCCTCTACCAGTGCGTCTTCGTCCACCAGCTTGCCGCGCGCCACGTTGATCAGGATCGCGCCCCGCTTCATGCGCGCTAGCCGCGCGCGGTCCACGAAGCCGCGCGTGGCGGGCGTGTCGGGTGCGGCCACCACGACCACGTCGGACTCCTCGAGCATGCGCGCCGTTCCGCTCTCGCCATGCACGAGCTCCGCGATGCCGACCACCGCGTCGGAGCCTACCGCGACCAGCGCCTCCACGGCGCGCGCGCGGGGACGCCGCACCACGCCGATCACGCGTGCGCCCAGCGCGGCGACGCGCCGCCCGACCTCGTAGCCGATCCCGCCGAAGCCGAGGATACCGACCGTGGCGCTCGCCAGCTCGACCACCGGAGCGTCGCTGGCGAAGAAGCGCTCCTGTGCCCATTCGCCGCGCGCTTGGCCGTCGAGCGCGAGGTCGAGCCCGCGGGTGAAGTGGAGGATCATGCCGAGCACGGTCTCGGCCATGGGCGCGGCGTGGATCCCGGCCGAGTTGGTGAAGACGAGGTCGGGCCGGCTCATCAGCTCCGGGGTCAGCGAGCTGCCGACCCCCGCGGAGCCGGAGTGGACCCACACCAGGCCGGCCCCGCGCGCGAGCACCTCCATGGGGATGCCGAAGCCGAGATAGCCGCCCGCGTCCGTCACCGCGGCGAGCACGGCTGGTGCGACCCGCGCGCTCCCATCGCCTGAGCCGTCAGCCGGCTCGTCGATGACCTGGAGCGACCAACCCGGAGGCAGGGCGGCGCGGATGCGCTCGGGCACCCAGGGGGGCATGGCCCAAATGGAGCGCCGATCCTGCATGTCCAGCACGAGCTTCTTGGCCACCATGCGGCCTCGCTAGGGACGAAGCCGATTCATGAGTCTTGGAAAAGGGATCAACTCGCGGATATGCGGCCTCCCAGTGATCCACGTAACCGTGCGTTCGACGCCAAGACCGAACCCCGAATGCGGAAACGTCCCGAAGCGCCGCAAGTCCAAGTACCAGTCGTACGTCTCCTCCGGCAGCTTCTGCTCCCGGATCCGCGCCAGCAGCAGGTCCAGGTCGTCCTCGCGCTGGCTGCCGCCGATGATTTCCCCGTAGCCCTCGGGCGCGAGGCAATCATCGCACAGCACGGTGCGCGGGTCGGCGGGGTTTTCCTTCATGTAGAAGGCCTTGCACACCTTCGGGTAATCGTGCACAAAGAGCGGCCGGTCGAGGCCTTCGGTGAGCGCGGTTTCGTCGGCAGCGCCCAGGTCGCTCCCCCACTCGATCTCCTTCCCCATTGCCTTCAGCTTGGCCACCGCGTCCGTGTACGACATGCGGTGGAACGGCGGCCGCACGTTGGCGAGCTTCGACGTGTCGCGCTCGAGGATCGCGAGCTCGGTCTGGCAGCGCTCGAGAGCGCGCTCGACCACGTAGGAGATGAACTCCTCCTGAAGGCGCATGTTGCCGGCCGAGTCCATGAACGCGACCTCGGGCTCGACCATCCAGAACTCGGTCAGGTGCCGCCGCGTCTTCGATTTCTCGGCGCGGAAGGTGGGACCGAACGTGTAGATCTTCCGGAACGCCGCCGCCGCGGCCTCGCCGTACAACTGGCCCGTCTGCGCGAGGTACGCCTTCTCGCCGAAGTAGTCGGTCTCGAACAGCGTGCCGGCGTGCTCGCCGATCGCGCCGGTCAAGATCGGGCTGTCGATGCGGACGAAGCCGCGCTGGTAGAAGAAGTCGTGGATCGCCTGCTCGACCTCGGCGCGCACGCGCAGCCCGGCCCACTGCATGCGCGAGCGCAGCCACAGATGGCGCTGGTCGAGGAGGAAGTCCACCCCGTGCTCCTTGGGTTGAATCGGGTACTCGTCGCTCTTGCCGATGAGGGTGAGGTCCGTCACCCCCATCTCGTAGCCGCCGGGTGCACGCGGCTCGGCGCGCACGCTGCCGGTTACCGCCACCGACGCCTCCTGGGTGAGCGCGGCGCGGGTCTCCCACACCGCCTCCGCTACCTCTTTCTTCACCACCACGCACTGCACGATGCCGGTGCCGTCGCGCACGTCGAGGAACGCGACCTTGCCGTGGCCGCGGGTCGAGTCCACCCACCCGGTCACGGTCACTCGCTCGCCCACGTGGGAGCCCAGCTCGCGCACCTCTACGGTCGCTTTCATGGGCGGGAAGATAGGGACGGACGGGTCGGGGACAACGGCGGCCCAACGGCGGCGCGCACCCACGCGTCCACTGCGGCGGCGAAGCGGACGGGGGCGCCAGGGTCAGTGCGCAGGTAGAGGGAGGGCTCGATCAGCTCGAGCTCCATGAGCACGGGCCGCCCGGCGTCCCGCACCAGATCCACCCGCGCGTACAGCGGGACGGAGTCAAGGAGACGAAGGGCCGTCTCCGCCACTTCCATCGATGCGGCGTCGGGCTCGACCCCGGAGATGATCCCCCCGTGCTCCTCCTGGACGCGGAACTCGCCCGCCACCGGCACCTTGTCGAGCGCGTGACTGAAGACGCCGCCGAAGAACACGAGGGAGCGCTCGCCCTCGACCAGCACGGCGGGGAGAAACGGCTGCAGGAGCACCTCGCGGCCGGCGAGCACGCGCAGCGCGGCCACGGCCGCGGCGGTGTCGCCCGGCCGCACGTGGAACGCCTCCCACCCGCTCGCCCCGATCACCGGCTTGGCCACCAGCCCCGCGCTACCGGCGTCGCGCGCGAAGGCAGCCAACGCGCTCGCGTCCAACGCGCGCACGACCTCCGTCCGCGGGACCCTGCAGCCGCGCGCGGCCAGGTCGAGCAGGTAGGTCTTGCGCACGTTCGCGCGCACGAGCGGCAGCGGGTTCGCGACCGGGACGCCTGCGGCCTCGATGCGTTCGAGCGCGGCGAGGAACGCGGGCACGTGGTCCTGATAGTCCCAGGTGGTGCGGATCACCGCGGCGGCGAAGCGCTCCCAGCGCACGCCCGGCGACCGCCACGGGACGACCTCCACCTCCCAGCCGAGCGCGGCCAGGTGCGGGTGCGACAGGTCGTCGTCGGAGACGTAGACGCCCAGGTCGTCCATGCCGAGGAACGCGATGCGGCCGCCCATCACCCCACCCCGCCCATGCGTAGGCGCTCCGCATAGCGGTTCTCCAGCACGGTGCGGGTGCGCTCGTGCGCCGGCTTCGCAAGGGCGGGATCGTCGTCCACCAGGGTGCGCGCGCGCCGCTGCGCCTCGACCAGCAGCTCTTCGTCGCGCAGCAGGTCGGCGTGCAGGAGCACCGGGTCGCGTCCGTGCTGCTGCGCGCCGAACAGGTCGCCCTGGCCCCGGATGCGCAGGTCGGCGCGCGCGATCGCGAAGCCGTCGTTGGTGCCCACGAGCACCTTGAGCCGCTCCGACGCGCCCTCGCCCGCCTCGGCGATCAGCACGCAGTGGCTCTCCGCCGCGCCCCTGCCCACGCGCCCGCGCAGCTGGTGGAGCTGGGAAAGGCCGAAGCGCTCGGCGTGCTCCACCACCATGACGCTGGCGTTGGCTACGTCGATGCCCACCTCAATCACCGAGGTCGCGACCAGCACGTCGATGTCGCCGGCGATGAAAGCGCGCATGACGCGCTCCTTTTCCTCGCCTGGAAGCTGGCCGTGCACGAGGCCGAGCCGGCGCCGGGGAAAGACGTCGCGCGCTAGCCGTTCGTGCTCGCGGTTGGCCGATAACAGATCGATCTTTTCCGACTCGTCCACCAGCGGGAAGACCCAATACGCCTGCCGACCCTGCGCGAGCTGCTCCTCGACGAACCGATAGACCTCGTCTCGCTGGCCCGGGGCGCGCAGCTGCGTGCGGACCGGCTGGCGGCCGGGTGGCAGCTCGTCGAGCAGGCTCAGGTCGAGGTCGCCGTACAGCGCGAGCGCGAGCGAGCGCGGGATGGGGGTCGCCGACATCACCAGCACGTCGGGGTTGGTGGCGCGCTCGCCCAGCGCCATGCGCTGGCGCACGCCGAAGCGGTGCTGCTCGTCCACCACCACCAGCCCGAGCTTGTGGAATTCGACCCCCTCCTGGATGAGCGCGTGCGTGCCCACCGCGAGCGTGATGTCCCCCGCGGCGAGGCCCGCCAGGCTCTTGCGGCGCGCGGCCGCCGGGGTGCTCCCGGTGAGCAGCGCCATGCGCACGCCGAGCGGAACCACCCATTCTCGGATGCGGCGCGCGTGCTGCTCGGCGAGCAGCTCGGTGGGCGCCATCAGCGCCGACTGCCAACCGCCCTCGGCGGCGAGCAGCATGGCGAACAGCGCCACGATCGTCTTGCCCGAGCCCACGTCGCCCTGCAGCATCCGGTTCATGCGCCGCGGGGTGGTCATATCGGTGACGATCTCGCGCAGCACGCGCGCCTGCGCTCCCGTCAGCTCGAACCCGAGCCCCTCGAGCAGGGGGCGGATGAGCGCGTTGGTGCGGCGGTGGGCGATGCCGGGCCGCGCCAGGCTCTGCTCGCGGCGCACGCGCGCCTGCACGAGCTGGAGGAAGAACAGCTCGTCGTACGCGAGGCGCCGCCGTCCACGCTCGGCCTCGGCCAGCGTCTTGGGGCGGTGCAGCGCCCGCAGTGCCTCGGGCAGACCGGGCAGGTCGAGCTCGCCCAGCTCCGTCGGTGACAGGTGCTCGTCATCGTCGGCGAGGGCGAGGAGCGCGGTGAGGTTGTCGTCGTAGAGCTTCCGCAGCGTCCACTGCGGCACGTCCTCGCTGGCGGGATAGCTGGTGAAGATCACCCCTGCGGCGGGCGCCCCCTCCTCTCCCTCGCCCTGGCGCGCCAGGAGCGTGAACTCGCGCGGCTGTAGCTGGCGACCGTGAAAGAACCGCACCGGCCCGGTCGCGAGCAGCAGGTCGCCTTCCCGGATGCGCCGGTCGAGCCAGGGCTGGCCGGGCCACGACGCGGTGATCATCCCGCTCTCGTCCTGCAGCACCGCCTGGAAGATCTTGAGCCCCCCGCGGGTGGGGACGATGCCGCGCGTGCGCACGCGGCCCACGACCGTCGCGTCCATGCCCACGTCGAGGCGCGCGATCGGCTGTACGGTGGAGGCGTCGTCGTAGCGGCGGGGGAGATGGTAGAGCAAGCCCCGCGCGGTGAGGATCCCCATGCGCGCGAGCGACTCCGCGCGGCGGGGCCCCACGCCCTTTAGGAACTGGACCGGGCGGTCCAGGGAGGAAAAGGTCACGAGTCGGCGAACACACCCTCGATGAAGGCGTCGGGGTCGAACGGCTCCAGGTCCGTCATCCCCTCGCCCGTTCCCACCCACTTCACCGGTAGCCCCATCTCCTCCTGGAGAGCGACGACGATGCCGCCGCGCGCGGTGCTGTCGAGCTTGGCGAGCAGGATGCCGGTGAGCCCAACCACCTCGCCGAACGTGCGCACCTGGCCGAGCGCGTTCTGCCCCACGGTCGCGTCGAGCACGATCATCGTCTCGTGGGGGGCACCCTCGAGGCGGCGCGCGATCACCCGCTCCACCTTCTTCAGCTCGTCCATCAGGTTGCGGTTGGTATGCAGGCGTCCGGCCGTGTCCACCAGCACGACGTCGATGCCGCGCGCTGCGGCGGCGTCGATGGCGTCATACGCAACCGCCGCCGGGTCCCCCCCGTCCTTGCCGCCCACGAACTCGGCGCCCACCCGCTCCGCCCACACGCCGAGCTGCGCGACCGCTCCGGCGCGGTAGGTGTCCGCGGCGGCCACCAGCACCGACTTCCCCTCCTGGCGCAGGCGATAGGCGAGCTTGGCGATCGTGGTCGTCTTCCCCACCCCGTTCACGCCGACGATCAACCACACCGTGGGCCCCGCGTCGGCCATGCGCAGGCCGGCCTCGCGGGCGGGCTCGAGGATGCGGCCGACCTCCTCCTCGAGCGCTTTGCGCAGTTCGCGCCCGCCGCGCACGGTGCCGCGCCGCGCCTGTTGCTCTACCGCGTCCACCAGCCTGAGCGTCGCCCGCACGCCGAAGTCCGCCGCGAGCAGCTTCTCCTCGAGCGTCTCCAGCGTCTCGTGATCCATGCCACCGGCGAGCACCCGCACGTCGGTCAGCGCGAGGTCCACGGCGCGCCGCCAGAGGGATTTCTTCTTCTCGGTCTTGGTGCGGAAGAGCCTGGTCATGCGGTGGGCTCGGGCGCTCGCGGGACGGGGAGGGGCGCGAGGGAGCGCCCTGCACGCACGGGCCCAAAGGTGGCACGGGGGCTGACGCGGCGGCACCCCCTGGATGGGCCGTTAGCGGAGCCCCCGGCGGCGGCGGCCCACCCACTCCGAGCACAGCAGCCCCAGGAGCAGCAGGTACGGAAGCGGGTGGGCGCGCAGCGGCCGTGCGCGGGCGTCCGGCCCCGTCGGCGCCGGCGGTGGCGGGACCGAGTCGGGCAGCTGCGCACGCGGGTGGAACAGCTCGGCCGAGGGCGCGCCCACGTCGAAGCGTCCTTCCTCGGTGGCCGCCGCCGT
>CAXNGW010000068.1:0-8360 GCA_964201975.1 Longimicrobiales bacterium
ACCGATAGTGCTCCGGCTTGTACGGGCCATGGGGCTCGATCCCCAGGTAGGACGCCTGATCCGCCGTCAGCCGCGTCAGCCTGACCCCGAGCTTGTCGAGGTGCAGCCGCGCCACCTCCTCATCGAGGTGCTTGGGCAGGACGTAGACCTTCCGCTCGTAGCTCGCCTGGTTCTTCCACAGCTCGATCTGCGCCAGCACCTGGTTGGTGAAGCTGGCGCTCATCACGAAGCTAGGATGGCCGGTGGCGCAGCCCAGGTTCATCAGCCGCCCCTCCGCCAGGATCAGCACCGAATGGCCGTCCGGGAAGATCCACTCGTCGTACTGCGGCTTGATGTTCTCGCGCCGGATCCCCGGCAGCTTCTTGAGCCCGGCCATGTCGATCTCGTTGTCGAAATGGCCGATGTTGCCGACGATCGCTTTGTCCTTCATGCGCGCCATGTGGTCCGCGGTGACCACATCCTTGTTCCCCGTGGCGGTGATGAAGATGTCGGCGGTCGCCACCGCGTCCTCGAGCGTGGTCACCTCGAACCCCTCCATTGCCGCCTGCAGCGCGCAGATCGGGTCGATCTCGGTCACGATCACGCGGGCGCCCTGCCCGCGCAGCGCCTGCGCGCATCCCTTGCCGACCTCCCCGTATCCGCACACCACCGCGACCTTGCCGCCCATCATCACGTCGGTGGCGCGGTTGAGCCCGTCCAGGACCGAATGCCGGCACCCGTAGTTGTTGTCGAACTTGGACTTGGTGACCGAGTCGTTGACGTTGATGGCGGGGAAGAGCAGGGTGCCCTTGCGCTCCATCTCGTAGAGGCGGTGCACGCCCGTGGTCGTCTCTTCCGAGACCCCCCGCAACCGCTCGGCCGTGCGGTGCCAGCGTTGCGGATCCTCGCGCAGCGTCCGGCGCAGCAGGTCGAGGATGACCCCCCACTCCTCAGGGTCCTTGTCGGGGTCGAACGCCGGCACCCGGCCGGCGTCCTCGAACTCGACGCCCTTGTGGACGAGCAGGGTGGCGTCGCCGCCGTCGTCCACGATCAGGTTGGGCCCGCCCCCATCCGGCCACTGCAGGGCCTCGTCGGTCGCCCACCAGTATTCCTCGAGCGTCTCCCCCTTCCAGGCGAAGACGGGGATGCCCTTGGGGTCGTCCGCGGTGCCGTCGGGACCGACCGCCACCGCCGCCGCCGCGTGGTCCTGGGTGGAAAAAATGTTGCACGAGACCCAGCGCACGTCGGCGCCCAGATGCGCGAGTGTCTCGATCAGGACGGCGGTCTGGACGGTCATATGGAGGGAGCCCATCACGCGCACGCCCGCCAGGGGCTGCTCCTTCCCGTGACGCTCGCGCAGCGACATGAGCCCGGGCATCTCCTGCTCGGCGAGCCGGATCTCCTTCCGTCCCCATTCCGCTAGCGTGAGATCCTTCACGGCGAAGGGGGGACGCGCCCCGCCCGCCTTCTCGGTCGCCCGCCCGCTCACCGTCGCCATCTCCATCGCCGCCTCGTCCTTCCTAAGGGGTTCAGCCTCGTTGAGGCTAGAAGTATAGGGTGGGGAGGCCGGACCGTCAGCGGCCGGGCGCCAGGACTCCGTCGCCATCGGGCGCTCCCCTCTCCCGGCGCGCTGGCGACCGCGATGTCGCCGCCGAGCGCACGCACGAGCCGCCTCACGATGCTCAGACCTCGGGCGCCCAAAAGCCGACGAACCAAGCGGGCGTCGATATCTACCGGGCCCCGACCTGGCCACCCTGTTGTGGACCCAGACGGCCTCCTACTCGTCGGCGGGTGGTTGCATGCGTTGCGGAAGGAGAGCGAGGAGGAGACGATCCACTCGTTTCTTCACTTCCATGCCTGTTTCATGCTCCAAATTTCTGGTGGAGAGCGCGATGGCGGCACGTCGGAAAGGGGGTGGAAGCGCGGGGTCCTGGCGGCCTCCTGGGCCGCCCCCCCGGGCTGCGCTGGCTCCCCTCGAGCGCGCGCTGGAGGCGCACCAGGCGGGCGCCGAGGGAGGTATTCTGCGGGTGTGGATGGACGACGGCGGCGTCCAGGAGATGCCGGTCGGGGTCTTCTTCCGTGCCGGCCGCTCGCTCCGCCCGGCGGATCGGCAGGCCCTCGCACTCAGCCGGGGCCGCGTGCTGGACGTTGGGGCTGGCGGCGGCGCGCTCGCGCTCGCCCTCCAGGATGCCGGCCACCCGGTGACGGCCCTGGAGATCCTGCCGGGGGCGGTGCGAGTGCTTCGCGAGCGTGGTGTGCAGGAGGCTCGGCGGGGCGATCTGTGGACCTTCCGCCCGCGGCGCCTCTACGACACCGTGCTCGCGCTCATGAATGGGACCGCGCCCGCCGGGACGCTCGCGGGGCTGGGCCCCCTTTTGGCGGCGCTGGCGGCGCCGCTCGCTCCTGACGGCCAGCTGCTGGTCGACTCGACCGACCTGCGCGAGCCGGGCCGCCGGCCCGTGCGCGGCGACGGCCGCTACGTCGGCGAGCTCCAATACCAGCTCGAGTACGAAGGCGAGCGGGGCCCGCCGTTCCCGCAGCTGTTCGTGGATCCGCTGCGGCTCGGCCGCGCGGCGCGGTCGGTCGGTCTCGCCGCCCGCGTGGTGTGGCGGGGGAGGGCGGGGGAGTTCCTCGCGCGCGTGACCCGGGGCTAGTCCTCACGCTCCAACACGCGCCCCGGCAGCACCGCACCCTTGCCGAAGCGGTCGCGCAGGTCGTCCACGACGCGGGCCAGCGCGCGGTCGCGGTCGGACTCGAGCGACTTCGGCCCCGGGAAGAGCCCGAGCTGCGCCTCCCCCTCGGCGGTGTCGTCCCGCTCGATCAACCCCGACAGGCCCACGCCGAGCAGGCGCACGCCGGTGCGCCGCCGGCGGCGCAGCTCGCGCACGAGCGGCAGCGCGACCGCGTACACGGCGCGGTCGGTCTCCACCGGGTCGGGCAGCGTGTGGCTGGATTGGCGCGTGGTGAAGTCGCCGTCCCTCAGCTTGACCGTGATCGTACGCGCGCGCAGGGATTCTTCGCGCAGCCCCGAGGTGACGGACACGCACAGCCGCAGCAGCTCGCGCTCGACGTCGTGGTCGCGCGCCAGGTCGCGCCCGAACGTGCGCTCGGAGCTCAGCGATTTGCGCGGGTCGTGGTGGTTGACCGGGGTCGGATCGATGCCGCGCATGCGCGCCCACAGCCAGTCCCCGCGTCCTTCACCCAACCAGCTGCGCAGCCAGTCACGCTCCACGCGCACGGCGTCCTCGACGCGCACGAGGCCGCGGCGCTTGAGCTCGTCGGCGAAGGCGGGGCCGACCCCGGGCAGCTCCTCGAGCCGGTGCGAGCGCAGGAATGCCTCCTCGTCACCGGGCGGGATCACCAGTGCGCCGGCGGGCTTCGCCCGGCGCACGGCCAGCTTGGCCACCACCCGGCTGGTCCCGCCGCCGACCGAGACGGAGACGAGCGTTTCGGCGAGTACGCTCTCGCGGATGCGGTGCGCGGTCGCCAGCAGCGCCTCGGCGAACAGCCGCTCGGTCCCCGAAAGATCCAGGTAGAACTCGTCGATCGACGCCGCCTGCACCACCGGGGCCAATCTTCGAAGCGTGTCGTTGATGGCCCGGCTCTTGCGAGCACACGACCCGCGGGGGACGGAAGCGATGACAGCTTGGGGACAGAGGCGGAGGGCCTGCGCGGACGGCATCCCGGAGCGCACGCCGAACACGCGGGCTTCGTACGAAGCGGAGGTGACGACGCCGCGGCCGCTGGGCGAGCCGCCGACCAGCAGCAGGGGCTCGCGACCGGCTCCGTGGGGGTCCTCCAGCCGAGCGACCTGGACGAAGAACATGTCGCAGTCGACGAGGAGGATTCGCCTGGGCGTAGGCGCCACCGCCTCGATCACGGCGACGAACACCCGGCAGGACGACTGACCAACGCGCAGACCAACCGGCAGCGGCACGTGCCGCCGCGTCCGCATCGAGTGGGATCTATGGCGGGATACATGGCGACGCCCAGCGGGTTCGACGCGAATCTGGATCTGATTCCGGAGCCGCGGCGTGAGATCATCCGTCTGCTCAAGCGGCGCGGGCCGCTGCCGGTGGAGGAAATTGCCGACGCACTCGACGTGACCGTCTCCGGCGCGCGGCAGCATCTGTCGTCGCTCGAGCGCGATGGCGTCGTGACCTACCAAAGGGTGCGGCAGGGCCCCGGCCGCCCCCGCCATCTGTACGAGCTCACCGAGCGCGGCGACGCGCTCTTCCCGAGGCGGTACGCCGAGCTCTTGAGCGAGCTGCTGGGGTATGTGCGCGAGGCCGATCCCGCGCTCGTGGACCGGGTGTTCGCGCGACGCAGCCAGCGCCGCTTCGAAGCCGTGCGTCCGCGGCTCGAGCATCTGGACCTGCAGGATCGGGTGCGGGAGCTGGTCCGCATCCTCGACGAGGAGGGCTACTACCCCGAGCTGCAGAATCCGCGCGAGGGCGAGTGGCGGATCGTCGTGCGCAACTGCCCTGTGCGCATCCTCGGCGAAAAGTACGCCCAGGCCTGCAACAGCGAAATCAGCTTTCTCCGGAAGGCGCTGCCCGAGACCGAGGTGCGCCGCTCCACGCATCAGCTCACCGGTTACACATGCTGCACGTATGAGATCCGCTCGCTGCGCACGGAACCCGGTGGCAGCGGAGGGGTGCAGGACTAGCTGGACCCACCCCACGGAAGGGAGACGCACATGGGCTATCCGTTCGAGCTTCCCCAGCTCGGCTACGACTACGCCGCCCTGGAGCCGCACATCGATGCGCGCACCATGGAGATCCACCACACCAAGCACCATCAGACGTACACCGACAAGCTGAACGCTGCGCTCGAGAAGCACGCCGACCTGCACAAGCAGAGTGACGAGCAGCTGCTGCGCGCCGTCCAGACCCTGCCCGAGGAGATCCGCGGCGCGGTGCGGAATCACGGCGGTGGATACCACAACCACAATTTGTTCTGGACCGTGATCGCTCCCGGGGGCGCGAAGGCGCCCACACCGGAGCTGGCCGGCGCGATCGATGCGGCGTTCGGCTCCTTCGACGCATTCAAGACCAAGCTCACCGACGCGGCGTCCAACCGGTTCGGCTCCGGCTGGGGCTGGCTGTGCGTCGGCGCCGACAAGGCGCTCCAGATCACCTCGACGGCAAATCAAGACAGCCCGCTGATGGACGGGCTCACCCCGATCCTCGGCGTGGACGTGTGGGAGCACGCCTACTACCTCAAGTACCAGAATCGGCGTCCCGACTATCTGAAGGCGTTTTGGGACGTGGTGAACTGGGACGAGGTTGCGCGCCGCTACGCGGCCGCCCGCAAGGGCTGAGCTCGAGCCCATCCGTCCCGTCTCCTACAAAAAGTCCTTGCACGACTCAATACATCTGTTTACTCATGGTGGTGCAGAGTTCGGACCGCCCCTCGACAGCCCCGACCAAAATCGTGCGTTTCTTCGTACCGCGCTTCGCGCTTCTCGCCATGCTCGCTCTCACCCCCGCGGCGGACGGGCAGAGCCTTACCGGATCGCGCGCCTCGCTCGACATCCAGAACCGGATGGCGAAGGCGCACGACCTCAGCTTCCTCGCCACCACGGGCCAGGTGCAGAAGTTTGTCCGCTCGGGCTTTCTGGTGCCGCTGTCGCCGACGCACGACTTCGACCTGCACGAGGTGTCGTTTCCGGTCGCTCGGCCCGAGATCATCCTGTTCGTGAAGCGGCTCTCCGCGCAGTACCATTCCGCCTGTGGCGAGCCGCTCGTGGTGACGAGCCTGACACGGCCGGCGTCGCTCCAGCCCGAGAACGCGTCTGACCGGTCCGTGCATCCGACCGGCATGGCGGTGGACCTGCGACTCAGCCGGCAGCCCCACTGCCGGCGCTGGCTTGAGCGGGTGCTGCTGGACCTTGAGCGCCGCCACGTGATCGAGGCGACGCGCGAGCGCCGTCCGGCCCACTACCACATCGCGGTCTTCCCCGAGCCGTACACGCGCTGGGTGGAGGGCCGCAGCCCGACTCTCCACATGGCCGCCTCGCCGCCGCAGGCGAAGGCGGCCAGCGCGGACCAAACGCGGGCGGCGGCTCGCTACGAGGTGCGCGCGGGCGACTCGCTGTGGAACATCGCGCGCACGCACGGCACGACGGTAGCGCTGCTCCGGGCGAAGAACGCGCTCCCGTCGAGCCGCATCCGTCCCGGCCAGGTGCTCGAGCTGCCCGCCACCCACTGACGCTCCGATCCACTGCGGCTCAGCCGCCGGCGCCTCCCCAGAGTCTACGCTCCGCCTCTTCGTAGGGGAGGAGAGCGCCCCCCGCGGTCGGCAGCGCCAGCCACGCGGGCAGCCCCGGATGGCGGGCGAGGACGCGCGCGTTCGCCTCGGGACCGAGATCGCGGAAGAAGAGCGGCCCGCCCTCCTCGAGCCCGGGGATCGGCGTCTGCCACGCGAGCGGCTCCAGCTCAAGCGTCCCCTCCCGGTCCGCGCTCGCTTCGCGCACGCACGCGGGGATGGGGGCGAGGCGCGGGTCCACGCGGGCGAAGGTGCCCGGCGCGACCGCGACGGCGCGCAGCTCGGGAGGGGAGCCGGGCCGCGGCTCGAAGTCGAGCTCGGGGCCGTCGTCCACGTCCACCCCGGCTTCGCGCGCTTCCGCGAGCCCCTGCACGAGGCAGAGGTCGTTGCGCCGAAGCGCCGACTCGATCGAGTCCCGCCGCATCCCCGCCCCGGCCAGGCGCGCGGCCACGCGGCTCGGCCAGCTGCCGTGCACGAACACGATCGCGGGCCCGGGGGGCAGCGGGGGGGGCGTCGCGCGCGCGCGCGCCTCGCCGCTCCAGCGCGACGCCTGGATGCGGGCCGGCACCTGGAGCAGCAGCCCCGCGGGCACCGCGATCACCGCCAGCCAGAGGGCCGCGCGCGCGCGGCGGTCGCCTCCGCGCGTCAACTCGACCACCGCCAGCACGGTCAGCACGCACCACGCGGGCGCGGCCTCGTAGAGCATGCGCGGCCCCAGGTGATAGCCGTGGTGCCAGTAGAGCGCGTTGCCGAGCACCGGCAGCAGCGCCCACGCGAGCAGCAGCCCCGCCCCGCGCGGCAGCGCGCGCGCGGTCGCCAGCCACACGCCAACGACCGCGATCGCAGACACCGGTGTCTCGAACAGGTGCGCCCCGAGCGCCATCAAGTCGAACCCCGAGTATGAGAGCGCCTCGCGCGCGCCGTAGGCGTCGCCCCACGGGCCCGGGTGCAGGCCGAGCCCGTGCGCGGCACCGAAGGCGACATCGTACCCGAGGCGGAGGGGATGGCCAAACCAGCGCGCGTTGTAGAGGCCGAGCGCGACGGCGAAGGGCAGCCCCCCGAGCGCCCACAGCGCTGCGCGCGCCGCCAGCCACCGCGGCCCCGCGCTCGCTCGCTCCTGCGCTCGGCCGACGGTAGCCGCCGCCCACACGCCGATGGTGAGCGTGCTCCCCAGCACCAGCCCCGTCCACGGGCGGCTCGTCACCATCACGCCCATCGCGGCGCCCGCGGCGAGCGCCCACCGGGCGCGGCCGTCGCGCGCGCGGAGCGCGGCCCAGCAGGCGAGCGCGCCGGCCGCCGCCGCCGACGTGTGGCTCAGGTAGCCGCCGCCGAGCAGCGCGACGAACGGGGACAGCGCGACCAGGAGCCCGCCGAGCAGCGCGGTGCGCGGGCGATCGGGGAGGGCTGAGCGCGCGGCCAGCGTGGTCGCCCCGGCGGTGACCGCGGTGAGGAGCGGTCCAACGAGCCAGGGGACGCCGAGCCGCATCCCGAGCGCGAGCAGAGCGGTGTGTCCGGGAGGGTACACCGACACCCATCCGTCCGCCGTGCCGACGCCGTTCTGCAGCATACGCGCCGCGGCCGGGTCCGCCAGCGGGGCGGCGAGGGCGCCGTGTGCCCACGCGCGGGCGTGCGCCAGCTGCACCATCGCGTCGACGAGGGTGGGGAGGCGGTCGAAGACCCAGACGCCGGCGGCGAGCGACAGACCGAAGGCAACTCCCGCGGCCGCCACTACGGCGAGCGCTCCGCTCCCGAGCAGCCGATCGCCGGGGCCGCGAAGCAGCGCGCGCAGCGGCACCGGGGGGGCGAGCACCGTCAGCGCCAACGCCGCGGCGACGGCCAGCACCGTGCCCCAGAGCGTTAGCCCCCAGAGCGCGTCCCCGATGTCCCGGGTGGCGGCGCCGGCGACGCCGGTGGCCGCGGGATCGAGCAGCCGGTGCGCAGGGAGGTAGGCAGCCGCCACCAGCGCGAGCCCCAGGAGTCGGCGGGGCGCGCCGGGGGCGGCGGTGACGTCGGCGCGCTCGGGAGGGACCGGTTCGGGGACGTTCACGGGGAGGCCGAATGTGGCGGGGGCGGGCCTTTCCCGCACGGGCTCCACGGATTATCCGTTCACG
>CAXNGW010000069.1:0-8098 GCA_964201975.1 Longimicrobiales bacterium
GGGGACTTCGAGGGGCGCTGCAACCTGGGGATGGTGGACCTGGAGCCGCTCGCGCGGCCCCAGGAGGTGGCGTTGGTGCGGGGGCTCATTGCCCAACACGTCGAGCATACGCGCTCGGCGCTGGGTCAGCGACTGCTGGAGGAGTGGGACGCGGTGGTGCCGAGATTCGTGACCGTCATGCCGAGGGACTATCGGCGCGTGCTGGAGACCGAGGCGCACGCGCTGGCGGAGGGGCGGGAAGTGACCTTCGCCGAGCTGGTGGGAGCCGTCGGTGGGTAAGCCGACCGGGTTCATCGAGATCAAATACAAGAAGCACCCGACCCGGCCGGTCGCGGAGCGGATCCGCGACTGGGACGAGGTCTACCTTCCCTACGCGGAGCAGGAGCTGCGCAGGCAGGGAGCCCGCTGCATGGACTGCGGCATCCCTTTCTGCCATCAGGGGTGCCCGCTCGGAAACCTGATCCCGGACTGGAACGACCTGGTCTACCGGGACCAGTGGAAGGACGCGATCGAGCGGCTCCATTCGACCAACAATTTCCCGGAATTCACCGGGCGGCTGTGTCCGGCGCCCTGTGAGGGGTCCTGCGTGCTCGCTATCAACGATGACCCGGTCACGATCAAGGCGATCGAGGTCGCGATCATCGATCGCGCGTTCGACGAGGGGTGGGTCACGGCGCAGCAGCCTGCCCGGCGCACCGGCAAGCGCGTCGCCGTGGTCGGCTCCGGTCCCGCGGGCCTCGCGGCTGCCGAGCAGTTGAACCGCGCCGGCCACCTGGTCACCGTGCTCGAGCGCGACGACCGCATCGGCGGGCTGCTGCGCTACGGCATTCCCGAGTTCAAGATGGAGAAGCGCGTCCTCGATCGCCGGCTCGCGCTGATGGTCGAAGAGGGCGTGGCGTTCCGGCCCGGCGCGAACGTCGGCGTGACCGTGCCCGTGCGTGAGCTGCGCGAGGGTTTCGACGCCATCGTGCTGGCGGGGGGCGCATGCCAGGCACGCGAGCTGCCGATTCCCGGCCGCGAGCTGTCCGGCATCCACCTGGCGATGGAGTACCTCACCCTCCAGAACCGGCGCAACGAGGGGGAGCAGGTCCCGGACGACCGCTTCATCAGCGCGGCGGGTCGGCACGTGGTGATCATCGGCGGCGGCGATACCGGCGCCGACTGCCTGGGCACCGCGCATCGCCAAGGTGCGGCCTCCGTGCACCAGCTCGAGCTGATGCCGCGCCCGCCGGCTGAGCGCGACGCGGACAATCCCTGGCCCGAATGGCCGCACGTCTTCCGCGTCTCGCCCGCGCACGAGGAGGGGGGCGAGCGCGTCTACGCCGTTGCGACCCAGCGCTTCCTGGGCGACGCGGGCCGACGCGTGCGCGCGCTCGAAGCGGTGCAGGTGGAGATGGTGCGCTCGGGGGGACGGGTCGAGATACGGCCCGTGCCCGGCGGTCAGCTCACGATTCCCACGGAACTGGTGCTGCTGGCGATGGGGTTCGTGGGGCCGGAGCGCCCCGGCGTGGTGAGCGAACTCGGGGTGAAGCTCACCGAGCTCGGCAACGTGTGGCGGGACGGGGCGTGGATGACCAGCGTGCCCGGGGTCTTCACGTGCGGCGACATGCAGCGCGGGCAGTCGCTCATCGTATGGGCGATCGCAGAGGGCCGCTCGGCGGCGCGCGGCGTGGACGCGTTCCTGATGGGAAGCTCGACGCTGCCCGCGCCGCTGCCCTGACGCTCGTTCCCGCTAACTCCCGCGCGGCAGCGGGAATACCTCGGGTGCGCGCGCGAGAAACTCGTCGAGGATGCGGTACGTCAACCCCCAGACGACATCGTCGCCGACGGTCAGACAGGGAAAGCTGCGCGCGCCGCCGGGGAGCGGAATCTCCACTTCGTTCCGGGTGTCCGAGTGGCGGAGCCGGTCGATCGCGACCCAGTGCACGGCCTCCACCTCGGCGCTCGCCACCAGCGCGCGCGTGCCGGCGGGGACGCCGAAGACGTGCGGGGTCACGCTCAGTCGCGGCAGGCTCGCGCTCTGGGGCCGCACCTCTTCCAGCCGCCCCAGGTGGACTCCCCGCTCCGCGAGCGCCACCCCGGTCTCCTCGCGCGTCTCGCGCATCGCCGTGTGCAGCAGGGATTCGTCCTCCGCGTCGCGCCTCCCGCCGGGAAGCGCCATGTGCCCGGACCAGGGATCGCCCGCGCGCTTCGCGCGCTTGATGAGCAGCACCTCGAGGGCTTCGCCGGCGCGCACAACCAGCGCGACCGCCGCCTGGAGAGGCTCGGACGGAGCCGGGGTCGGGTCGTCCGGGTCCGACGCGTAGGCGGCGAGCGCCTCGCGGAGGACGGCGAAGCGGGGATCGGCGAGCCGGCTCACACCCCGGTCCGCTCGGCGCCCCAGATCAGCTTGTGCAGCTGCACCTGGTAGCGGACGGGGAGCCCGGACGCGAGCACCCACTCCGCGAGCTCCCCCAGGTCCACGTCGCCCCAGACCGGCGACACGAGGAGGGCGGCGAGGGTGCCTGCGCGCACGCGCGCGTCCAGGCCGCGCTCGCGGATGACCGCCTCGGTCCAGTCCCAGTCGCCCCGATCCTTCACCACGAACTTCACCTCGTCGCCGGCGCCGAGGTGGTCGAGGTTGGACCACAGGTTGCGGTGCGATTCGCCCGAGCCTGGACACTTCAGGTCCATGATCGTGTGGGCACGGCGATCGAGCGGTTCGACGTTCACCGACCCCGACGTCTCGACCAGCACCACACGGCCGTCGTCCAACAGGCGCCGCACGAGCGGGAAGGCGTTGGCGTGCGCGAGCGGCTCTCCGCCGGTGACCTCGACCAGCGAGCTGCCGATGGTGCGCACGCGGTCCACGATCGCGTCGAGCGTCATCCGCTCGCCCCCGTGGAACGCGTACGCGGTGTCGCACCAGACGCAGCGCAGGGGGCAGCCGGTCAGGCGCACGAACGTGCACGGCAGTCCAGCCCAGGTGGATTCTCCCTGCACCGAGTGGAAGATCTCGGTCACGCGCAGGAAGGGCGCGTCCGCGCTCATCGCCGCCTCCGCGAGGATCGTCCGCCGGGCCACAGAAAACGCAACGGGGATTCACGCACCACGCTGCCGGCGAGGAAGAGCACGTTGGCCGGCCGCTCGGCCAGGCGGCGCATCAGGTAGGGATACCACTGCTCGCCGAACGGGATGTACACGCGCACGCTCCATCCGTCCGCGACGAGCTGCCGCTGCAGGTCGCGGCGCACCCCGTGCAGCATCTGGAACTCGAACACGTCGGCGCCGATGCCTTCGGCAGCCGTGAAGTCGAGAGTGCCGTCGATCATGCGCTCGTCGTGGGTGGCGATCGCGGGGTGGGCGCCGCCCGACAACAGCCTGCGCATGAGCTCGAGGAAGCTCCGGTCCACCTCGGCCTTGTCCTGGTAGGCGATCCCCGCGGGCTCGGCGTAGGCACCCTTGCACAGGCGGACGCGCACCCCGAGCTCGTTCATGCGCACCACATCGCCGGCGGTGCGGCGCAGGGCGGCCTGCAGGACCACGCCGACATTGCGCCAACCCGCGGACCACAGGTGGACGAGGGTGTCGAGCGTGCGCGTGGTGTAGGCGGATGATTCCATGTCGAAGCGCACGAACGCGTCGGTCGCGCGCGCCTTCTCGAGCACCCGCTCCAGGGCGGTATCGAGGACGCGCTCAGAGATGTCCTGGCCGAGCTGGGTGGGCTTGATCGATACGTTGCCCGGCAGCCCCTCCGCGGCCAACCGATCGAGCACGCCGACGTAGACGCTCGCGGCTTGGAGCGCCTGGGCCTCGTCGCGCACCGCCTCGCCCAGGTAGTTGACGGTCGTTCCGAGCCCCGCGGCGCGAGCGTGCCGAACCGCCCCGAGCAGATCGTCGACCGTCGCGCCTGGCACGAAGCGGCGGCTTATGCCGCGGAGCGGAGTGCGGGTCACCAGCGCGCGCGCGGTGCTTGATCCGGCCAGGGTCAGAAGAGCGTTCCGCAGCATCGTCCCTATCCGGTCTCGCCCGCGCGCCGGCGAATCGCTTCGTCCAGCAGCCCCTTCACCTCAAGCAGCGGCGTGGCCCCGACCCGCGCGACGACCTCGTCGCGCGACGTCCCTTCCCACAGCACCGGCGTTTCTACATGGCCGACGATGCCGAGCCCCGTCTCCGCCCAACGCGGGAAGACGAGGTAAGCGATCCAAGGCGCCCTCAGATTGGAGGTCTTCTCCACCTCGACAGAGACCGTGTAGGGCTGCCCGTCCACGCCCTCGAACGCGGGTGGACGGTTGTGCACCTCCAGGTAGCCTCCGAGCGTGGCGTCGGCGGGCGGGTCGGACTCGGTCGGCGGGATCACAGCCGCCAAGTTAGCAGGGGCCGGGCCGCTGCGCGGGGGGGCGCTGGCCCCCTCCCGGGGGGCCGGGTAGGTTGGCCCATCATGAAGGCGGCGGTGTTCGCGCGGCACGGCGGGCCGGACGTGGTCCGGATCGAGGACGTTCCGGTCCCGGAGCCCGGCTCGGGCGAGGTCCGCGTGCGGGTCGGGGCCGCCGCCCTCAACCACCTCGACCTGTGGGTGCGCCGGGGGCTGCCGATCGCAACGCCGATGCCCCACATCGGCGGTGCCGACGTGGCGGGCGAGGTGGACGCGGTGGGCCCCGGGGTCGATCCGATATGGGTAGGGGCACGCGTGGCGGTGGACCCCTCCCTCGACTACGCCTGGTACGAGCAAGGGTCCGGCTCGGGCGCGCAGCCGGAGAAGCGCTTTCGCCTCCTCGGCGAGCACACGCAGGGCGGATTCGCCGAATGCTGCCTGGTTCCCGCGGCCAACCTGGTCTCCCTCCCCGACGGCGTGGCCTTCGAGACGGCGGCCGCGGCTGGCCTGGTCGCAGTGACCGCATGGCACGGCCTCGTCACGCGCGCGCGGGTGAAGCCCGGAGAGACCGTGCTGGTTACGGGGGCCTCGGGGGGCGTCGCGACCATGGCGATCCAGGTCGCGCGGCTGCTGGGCGCGCGCGTCCTCGCGGTCACGAGCGGCCCCGCGAACGCGATGCGCGCGCGTGAGCTCGGCGCCGACATCGTATACGACCGGCTCGAGGTGGACTGGGCCCGAGCCGCGTGGAGCGACACTGGCCGCCGCGGCGTGGACGTGGTGCTCGATTCGGTCGGGCAGGCGCTGTGGGCGGCCAACCTCCGCTCGCTCGCGCCGCGCGGCAGGCTGGTGAGCTACGGCGCCACCAGCGGCCGCGCGGGCGATACTGACATCACACTGCTCTTCTGGAAGCAGCTTTCGATCCTGGGCACCACGATGGGCTCGCCGGAGGAGTTCCGGACCGTGATGGCGCACGTCTTCGCGGGCCGGCTCTCGCCCGTGATCCAGGAACTCCTCCCGCTCGCCGAGGCGCGCCGCGCCCACGAGCTGCTCGAGGCGGGCCGCGTATTTGGCAAGCTGGTCCTCAAACCGTAGAGGGGAAGATGGAGCTGAGCGAGGCGCAGGCGCGGGTGGACGCGTGGATCGGACAGTTCGAGGAGGGCTACTGGCCTCCGCTGGCGAACCTCGCGCGCCTCACCGAGGAGGTGGGCGAGCTGGCGCGGCTGCTCAACCACCGGTTCGGACCAAAGACAAAGAAGCCCGGCGAGGCCGAGCAGGACCTGGGGGAGGAGCTCGCGGACGTGCTGTTTGTGCTGCTGGTGATCGCGAATGAGCAGAAGGTGGATCTGGGGGCGTCGCTCGAGCTCGTCCTGGAAAAATATCGCGTGCGGGACATGTCGCGGTGGGTGCGGAAAGAGGAGCCGTGAGCGCATAGGGCATTGGTCGGTAGGGCGAGCCATCGCGACATTCCTGCATGCTCCTGATCGTCGCCCTCTGGTCGCTGCCCTGGGTCGCCCTAATCACGTACATCGTGGTCGCGGTGCGGGAGCCTCCTCCCCTTCCTGTCTTTGCCGAAACGAAGGGCGGGGGAGCTGCGCTTCCCTTCGTTAGCGTGATCGTGCCGGCGCGCAACGAGCTGCACAACATCGCGACCTGCGTGGGCTCCCTCGTCGCCAGCTCGTATCCGGCGTTCGAGGTGATCGTGGTGGACGATCGCAGCGAGGACGGAACGGGTGCGGCGGCGCGGGCGGTGGCGGTTGGGGGCGCGTCGCGGGTGGTCGTGGTGGACGGCGAGGCCGTCCCGGCCGCTTGGTTCGGCAAGCAGTGGGCGTGCTGGCAAGGGGCGCGCGAGGCACGGGGCGAGCTGCTGCTGTTCACCGACGCGGACACGGTGCACGGACCTCGGCTGCTGGCGCGCGCGGTCGCCGAGTTGGCTGCCACCCGCGCCGACTGCCTCACCGTGATCGGCCGCCAGATCATGGAGTCGTTCTGGGTGCGGCTGGTGCAGCCGCAGGTCTTCACGCTGCTGGCGATCCGCTATCCCCGCTTAGGCGCGGCGCCGCTGCCCAAGCGGAAGTGGCGTAGCGCGATCGCGAACGGACAGTACCTGCTCTTCCAGCGCGCCTCGTACGCCGCGCTCGGTGGGCACGCGGCGGTGCGGTACGAGGCGGCGGAGGACCTCCGCCTGGCGCAGCGCGTGGTGCGGACGGGCGGCAGTCTGGTGGTGCGGAGCGCGCGTGATGACTTCGGCACGCGCATGTACCGGGGGCTGCGTGAGTTGGTCGGCGGGTGGTCCAAGAACATGATCCAGGCGGGGCTCCAGACCATTCCCCCCGTCATGCGACCGCTCGCGCCGCTGTTCATGTTCCTAGCAGGCGTGGCGATCTGGCTCCTGCCGCCGGCCGCCCTCGGGGCCGCGCTGCTCGGCATCGGCGGTCCTGCCCTGCTCGCGTGGTCCGCCGCCGTGACTGCGCTGCTCGTGCTCTTCTGGACGGTGTGGGGGGTGCGCTTCGGCGCTCCCGCGTGGGTCGGGCCACTCTATCCGCTGGGCGCTCTCGTGGGGCACTGGATCCTCCTGCGCAGCTGGCTGGGGCGGACCAGGGTGCGCTGGAAGGGGCGGGACTACGCCTGGGACGTGTATGCGGACGTGCGTGACGATGCTGCCGACGCGTCCCGGCAAGCGGGCCAGTGACCGGCCGCGCCGCCGCGTCGACGTCGGAGGCCGCCGCGCTCGCCGAGGCCGTCCGGGAGGAGGCGCGCGCGCTGGGATTCACCCTGGTGGGGATCGCGCGTCCCGATCCTAGCGGCCACCTGCCCTTCTACCGGGCCTGGCTGGCCGCCGGGCGCCACGGCGAGATGGGATATCTCGCGCGCCCCGACGCCGTGAGCCGGAGGTCAGATCCGCGCGGCAGCCTCGCGGAGGTCCGCTCAGTGGTGGTGGTCGGCCTCGACTACTTCGCCGACGCCGCGAATCCCCCCGCGGACGATCCGGCGCGCGGTGTGATCGCGCGCTACGCGCGCGGTCGCGACTACCACCGCGTGTTGAAAGGAAAGCTGCTTGCGCTCGCGAAGCGCATCGAGAAGCACACGCCGGCGTCGGCGCGCGCGCGCGCGTACGTGGACACCGGCCCGATCCTCGAGCGCGAGCTCGCGCAGCGGGCCGGGCTGGGATGGTTCGGAAAGAGCACGATGCTGATCCACCCGCGTCGCGGCTCGTGGTTTTTCCTCGGCGCGCTTCTGGTGGACGTGGAACTCGACCCGGACGCCCCGTTTGCCGCCGATCACTGCGGCAGCTGCGCGCGCTGCCTGGACGCCTGCCCCACCGGCGCGTTGCTCGGGCGGGACGACGATGGCGCGCCCGTGATCGACTCCACGCGCTGCATCTCCTACCTCACCATCGAGCTCCGCGGGGCGATCCCGCGCGCGCTCCGTCCCGCGATCGGCAACCGCATCTTCGGCTGTGACATCTGCCAGGAGGTGTGCCCGTTCAACGGTCCCAAGTTCGTTCAACTCACGCGCGAGGCCGACTTCCGTCCCCGGCCGCTGACCGAGGCGCCCCCGCTGCTCGAGCTGATCGGGATGGACGAGGCGGCGTGGGACCGCTTCACGCGCGGCTCGGCGCTCCGGCGCGCGGGGCGCGCGGGCCTGCTGCGGAACGTGGCGGTGGCGCTGGGAAACTGGGGCGCAGAAGCCGCGGTGCCCGCGCTCGCGCGGGCGCTCGAGGACGTGGAGCCGCTGGTGCGCGGC
>CAXNGW010000070.1:0-8002 GCA_964201975.1 Longimicrobiales bacterium
GTGCTCGCGCCCGGGCGGGATCGCCCGGCGCGCGGACGCCACCCCTGGGTGTTCTCGGGCGCTATTTCCCGGGTCGAGGGCGAGCCTCGCGACGGGGACGAGGTGGACGTCGTGGCTGCAGACGGGACGTTCGTCGCGCGCGGCCTCTACAACGCCCAGAGCCAGATCCGCGTCCGCCTCTACACGTGGGACGCCGCCGAGCGCATCGACGAGCGCTTCTTCGCGGAGCGCATCGATCGCGCGCTCGCGGTCCGGCGTTCGCTCGGGTTGATGGCGCCCGAGGGCGGCTGCCGCCTGATCTTCTCGGAGGGCGACGGGCTGTCCGGCCTGGTGGTGGACCGCTACCGCGATCTGCTCTCGGTGCAGCTGACGAGCCTCGCCCTCGCGACCCGGCGCGACCTGCTGCTCGACCTGCTCGAGGAGCGGCTGCGTCCGCGGGGCTTCCTCCTGCGTACCGAAAAAGGAGTGCTCGAGGAGGAAGGGCTGGAGGCGCGCGACGGCGTCCTGCGCGGGGAGGCGCCCGAGGAGCCCCTGCCGGTCGTCGAGAACGGCCTCTCGTTTCTGGTCGATCTAAGAACCGGCCAGAAGACCGGCTATTTCCTCGATCAGCGCGACAACCGCGTGGCGGTGGCCGCGCTCGCCGGCGGGCGGCGGGTCGCGGACGTGTTTTGCTACACGGGCGGCTTTACCCTGCCCTGCCTGCGCGCGGGCGCGGCGTCGGTCGTCGGGGTGGACGTGTCCGCGCACGCGCTGGAGCTGGCCGCGGCCAACGCGCGCGCGAACGGGCTGGACGACGGGCGTGTCCACTTCGAGGCGAGCGACGCGTTCAAGTGGCTCGAGGCGCGCGCCGCGGCGGGCGAGCGCTTCGACATGGTCATCCTGGATCCGCCGCGGTTCGCGCGGTCATCGCGCGGAGTATCCGGTGCGCTGCGCGGCTACCGCAGGCTGAACGAGCTCGCCGTGCGCTGCCTGGTTCCGGGCGGCGTGCTGGTCACCTGCTCGTGCACCGGGCGCGTGAGCCGCGAGCAGTTCACCGGCGTCCTGGCCGATGTCGAGACGTTGACCGGCCGGCGCATCCGCATCGTCGAGAGCCGCGGGCAGGCGGGGGATCATCCGGTGTCTCCGACCTGCCCTGAGACGGCCTACCTCAAGTGTGTGGTGTGCGATGTGGAGTGAGGTCACGGCGCGACCGCGCACACCCCCGATGGACAGGAAATCCAGATCGACTCACCGGTTTCCGCCCAGCGCCATCGCACGGCACCGGCGACCACTTGGGCCAGCCGCGGCGCGAACCGGATCCCTCTCGCCTTTCGCCGCCGCATCGGCCCCTGCTGGAGCCAGGCCTCATCCTGCATGCCGGGAAAGCGCAGGATCAGGTCGTCGTGGCCGGAGTCGCCCTCGGGCTGCAGGTAGAAGCGATCCGCGAAGCGGCCGGCGGTGCCGAAGACGGTAATGCGGGCCGCCAGCAGCCCCTCAACCCACGCTGGCGCTGCGGCGGCGATGCCCGGATAGGCGACCACCGCCCCCCACGGCCCGGGCCGCGCCCGACCAGCGGCCGAGTCGAACACCGCGAGGTGCTGGGCGTCCGACCACCCCGGCACTTTTTCGCGCGCGACCAGCATGCCGCCTTCGAGCGGCTGCGTGCGGGGGGGCGCCCCACCCCCCGCCATCACCGCACACCAGGCGTCGCCGCACTTGAGACCGATCAGCTGGCTGCCGGAGTCGAGATCCCACTCCCAGCGCGCGGTCCGCGGGTAGTCGGCGGCATCGGTGTCCGCATAGGTCCGCTCGAAGACCGGAAGCGCGAACGCGGAATCTGGCGGGGGCAGCACACCTCTCCCGCATCCGGCACCGGCTACAATCGTCGCCCTCCAGCCCCCGGCGCCGTCGCCCACGTTGCGCATCCAGAGACAGTGCGCGCCCACGCCGAGACCGAGTGCAGGATACGCGGCCGGGTAGCCACCGCCGGCCGCCCCCCAGCTGTAGATCGCCGCCGCGGGGAGAGGTGTCGCGTAGTCCGCGCGGGGAAGCTCCAACGTAGCGTCCAATGGAAATAATCCCACCAACGGACCGAACTCCCCCCCAGGTCCGGCGCTCATCACCAGGCGCTGGCAGTCCCCGACCTCGGCATCGATACGCGCCTCCCCGGTGAGTATCGCGGCGATCGCCGAATCCGAGAGCGCCCAGGCAGCCGCGATGTCGCACGGACTCGCCTCGATGGCCGCTAGGGCCCGCGCCGCGCCGTCGTCGGCTGCCGGGTCCTTCGCAGCATCTTCGTCACCGCCGCATGCCCCGAGCGCCGACAGGGCCAGCGCCAGCGCACACCACATCGCGTTCCGCGTCACGTCCATTGGCTCGCCATTCGGAATCCGGTGGAACGGGGAACCGCCTCGCCGTGTTTGGATATACCTGCCGGGCCGCTCGCCACAAGCGCCGCGATTACCGAACCATTGGGAGCTTTCGATGACCACGTTCCAGCGCGTCCACAGCGGAGCCCCCTGGGAGCAGCACGTCGGCTACTGCCGCGCCCTCAAGGCGGACCCCTTGGTTTTGGTGACCGGCACGGCCGCGGTCGAGCCCGACGGTACCATCCACGATCCGCTGCCTCGAGATCATCCGCACCGCGCTCACCGAGCTGGGCGTGGGGATGGACCGCATCACGCGCACGCGCATGTTAGTGACCGACATCGACCGCTGGCAGGAGTTCGGGAGGGCGCACGCGGAGGTGTTCGGAATGCACCCACCCACAACGACGATGGTGGAGGTGCGGCGGTTGATCCACCCCGACATGCTGATCGAGATCGAAGCCGACGCGGTGGTGTGAGCGCCTCTGTGGACGCGGAGCTGGAAGACGGCGGCCGCGAGCCGCGATCCAAGGGCGATGGTCAGCGCCAGCGCGGTCGCGGAGGCGACCAACTCCGGGGTCCTACTCCCACTCAATCGTCGCCGGCGGCTTCGACGAGATGTCGTACGTGACGCGGTTCACGCCCTTCACCTCGTTGATGATGCGCGTGCTCATGCGCGCCAGCACGTCGTGCGGGAACGGATACCAGTCCGCGGTCATGCCGTCGCGGGAGGTGACCGCGCGCAGCGCCACCACGTTCTCGTAGGTGCGAAAATCCCCCATCACGCCGACCGACTGCACGGGCAGCAGCACCGCGAACGCCTGCCAGATCTCGTCGTAGAGGCCGGCCGCCCTGATCTCCTCGAGGTAGATCACGTCGGCCTCGCGCAGCACGTCGAGCCGCAGACGGGTCACCTCCCCGAGCACCCGGATCGCCAGCCCCGGTCCCGGGAACGGGTGACGCCCCACGAACTCCTCGGGGAGGCCGAGCTCGCGACCCACCTGGCGTACCTCGTCCTTGAAGAGCTCGCGCAGGGGCTCGATCAGCTCGAACGGCATGTCCTTGGGCAAACCGCCAACGTTATGGTGGGTCTTGATCGTCGCCGAGGGCCCCCCCTTGGCCGAGAACGACTCGATGACGTCGGGATAGAGCGTGCCCTGCACCAGGAACTTGGCGCCCGAGCCCTCGGTCCGGACCGCATCCGCAAACACGTCGATGAATGTGCCGCCGATCTTTTTCCGCTTCTGTTCGGGGTCGGTCACGCCAGCCAGCGCGTCCAGAAAGCGATCGGCGGCGTCCACCACGATGAGCTTGATGTGCATGTGCTTGCGGAAAGTGCGCTCGACGGTCTCGCGCTCATGCTTGCGCAGCACGCCGTTGTCCACGAACACGCAGGTGAGCCGATCCCCCACAGCGCGGTGCACGAGCGACGCCGCGACCGACGAGTCCACTCCCCCGGACAGCCCACAGATGACCTGGCCCTCGTCTCCCACCTGCCGGCGCACCGCCTCCACCGTGTCCTCGATGAACGCGCCCGCGGTCCAGGTCGGCTCGCACCCGCACACCCCGAACAAAAAATTCGAGATCACCTCGTCGCCGCGGACGGTATGCGCCACCTCGGGGTGGAACTGCACTCCGTAGATCTTCCGCTCGGGATGCGCGAACGCCGCCACGGCCAGGCTTTCGGTGGACGCGAGCACCCGGTAGCCGGCGGGGGGCGCATCCACGTGGTCGCCGTGCGAGCACCACACCACGGTGCGCTCCCCGCTCGCAAAGCCGTCGAAGAGGGCGCCGGGCTCGCGAACGTTCAGCTCGGCGCGCCCATACTCGCGCTTGCCGTGCACCACCTTGGCGCCCTCGAGATGCGCGATGAGCTGCATCCCGTAGCAAATGCCGAGGATCGGGATGCCGAGCGTGAGGATGCCCGGCTCCGCGGTGGGGGCATCCTTCTCGTAGACCGACGCGGGGCCGCCGGAAAGCACGATCCCGGTGGGCGCCCAGTCGCGGATCCACTCCAGGGTCCGCTCGGGCGGATGGATCTCGCAGTAGACGCGCTCTTCGCGGATGCGGCGCGCGATCAGCTGCGTGAACTGCGATCCGTAGTCGAGGATCAGGATGCGGTCGTGCCCGTGCACTAGGTGCTCTCCCCCGCGGCGCTCGGCGCCTCCCACGGGATGCTCTCCCCGCGGATCAGGTCCTCGAGGGTCTCGCGGCGCCGCACCAGATGCACCCGCTCACCCTCGACCATGACCTCGGCGGGGCGCCGGCGCGCGTTATAATTGGATGCCATGGCGAATCCGTAGGCGCCGGCCGTGCGCACCGCGAGCAGCTCGCCGGGCTCGGGGAGCTCGAGCGGACGGGCGCGCGCGAGGAAATCGCCGCTCTCGCAGAGCGGGCCGACCACGTCCACCACCTCGACCGTGCGCGGCCCGGGCAAGATGACCGGCTCGATTGCGTGGTAGGCTTCGTAATGGCTGGGACGGATCAGCTCGCTCATGCCGCCGTCCACGATCACGAACCACTTCCGACCTACCCGCTTCACGTACTCGACGCGCGTCAGCAGCACGCCCGCCTCGCCCACGATGAAGCGGCCGGGCTCGAGGATGAGGCGGAGGTCGACCGAGCGGATGAGCGGGAGGATGGCGTTCGCCAGGTCCGCGATGATCATGCGCGGCTCCTCGTGGTACGGGACGCCGTAGCCGCCGCCGATGTCTACGAACTCGAGCTCGTCGCCGGCCTCGCGCAGCTTCGGCACCATGCCCACCACGCGCGAGAGCGCGTCGAAGTAGGGAACGGGGTCGAGGATCTGCGAGCCGATGTGCACGTCCACCCCGCGCGCGCGCAGCCATGGGCGGGCGCGCGCCCACGCGTACAGCTCGAACGCCTCCTCGACCGGGACCCCGAACTTGCTCTCGGCGTGGCCGGTGGCCGTGTATTCGTGGAACGTCGGCGACAGGATGTCGGGGTTCACCCGCACGGCGAACGGGGCCACCACGCGCATCGCGGCGGCCACCGCGTCCAGCCGCTCCAGCTCGCCCCGGCTCTCCACGTTGAAGACGTGGATGCCGGCCTGGAGACCTTCCTGCAGCTCGACCTTGGTCTTCCCCACGCCGGCGAACACCATTCGTTCGGCCGGAATGCCGGCGCGCAGCGCCCGATACAGCTCGCCCAGGCTGACGATGTCCGCGCCCGCGCCCAGCGATCCCAGCCGGTGGAGAAGCGCGAGATTGCCGTTCGCCTTGACCGAGTACGCAATCAGGTGGTCGATGTCCTGGAACGCGCGGGCGAACGCGTGGTAGCGCTCCTCGATCTGCTCCAGGTCATAGACATAGAGGGGGGTGCCGAAGCGCTCGGCGAGCTCCGACAGGCCGTACGCTCCAGCCGTGAGCTCGCCGTCCACCCGGGGGAACGGCATCGTCAGTACGCCCGTGCCCAAATCACCTCCATCTTCGCCGCCCCGCCGCCGCCGATGCATTTCGAGGGCGCGCTCGGCGACCGGAATTCCTCGTCGGGAATGACCCGGATGGTCGCCTTCATCTCATCCTTGGCGCGCTGCTCGACCGCGGGATCGCCGCTCCAGCCGGTGTAGACGAAGCCGCCCTTGGTATCGAGGATCTCCTTCATCTCGCCCCAGTCGGTCACGCCCCGGTGCGAGTTCTCTTCGCGTCGCTTCTTGGCGCGTTCCAACAGATCGCGCTGGAAGGCCTCCAGCCGATCCGGCATGAGGCTGATCGCGTGCGCCTGCGGCAGAAACTCCTTGCGCTTCCCTTCCGCCGGCGGCAGCCGCCGCACCAGTACCACCTGCTCCTGGTCGAGGTCCTTGGGACCGATCTCCATCCGGTACGGCACACCCTTCCGCTCCCACTCGTAAAAGCGCGCGCCGGGGCTCAGGTGCTCGCGATGGTCCACCTTGGCGCGCACCTGGTGCGAGGCCAGCATGCTGCACAGCTCATCGGCCTTGTGTCGGATCGCGATCGACTTGGCATCGTCCCCCTTCAGGATCGGCACGATCACGACCTGCACAGGAGCCAGACGCGGCGGCACCACCACGCCCTCGTCGTCGCCGTGCGTCATCACCATGCCGCCCACCATGCGCGTGGACACGCCCCAGGACGTGTTCCAGGCATACTCCTCTTTGCCCTCGACGCTCTGGAACTTGAGGTCGAACTGTTTGGAGAAATTCTGCCCGAGAAAGTGCGAGGTGCCGGCCTGGAGAGCCCGGTTGTCCTGCATCAGCGCCTCGCACGAGTAGCTGCGCACCGCGCCGGCGAACTTCTCGGAGTCGGTCTTGAGGCCGGTGACCACCGGCATCGCGATCATCCGCTCCATCACCTCGCGGTAGATGCCGAGCATCCGCCGCGTCTCCTCCTCGGCCTCCGCGGCGGTGGCGTGGGCTGTGTGGCCCTCCTGCCAGAGGAACTCGGCGGTGCGCAGGAAGAGCCGCGTGCGCAGCTCCCACCGCATCACGTTCGCCCATTGGTTCAAGAGCATGGGGAGGTCGCGGTAGCTCTGGACCCACTTCGACATCATGTGATAGATCATCGTCTCGGACGTGGGCCGGACGACCAGCGGCTCCTCGAGCTCCTTGCCGCCCGCGTGCGTGACCACCGCGAGCTCGGGCTTGAAGCCCGCGACGTGCTCCTTTTCCTTCTCGATGAAGCTCATCGGGATGAGGAGCGGGAAGTACGCGTTCTCGTGGCCGGTATCCTTGAAACGCTGGTCCAGGGCGGACTGCATCCGTTCCCAGATGCCGTAGCCCCAAGGACGGATCACCATGCTCCCGCGCACCGGCGAATAGTCCGCCAGCTCCCCGCGCAGCACGACCTCGTTATACCACGCGGAAAAATCCTCAGCCCGCGGGGTCAGCTTCTTGTCATCCGCCATCGCTCGTCAGCCCTCCAGTTCGGCCAATGCCACTTCCCGTTCCTGCCCGGACGTCATGTCCCGCACCATCGCCACCCCGCGCGCCATCTCGTCGGGGGCCAACACGATCACCTCCCGCGCACCCTCGCTGCCGGCGGCCTTGAACTGCTTCCCCACCGGCTGGGACTTGAGCGCGTACAGCACGCTCCGTCCGCGCTCGCGCAGCGCGTGCGCCAGCGCCAGCGCGCGCGGGCGCAGTTCCTCCCCCACCGTCACCACGAAGTAGTCCACTGCGCGGGTGGTGTCGGGGAGCAGCGCGCGCTCGCGCAGCAGGTCGGTCAGCACCACGTCCCCCATGCCGAAGCCGACCGCGGGGAGCGCCTCGCCGCCCACCCGCTCGAGCAGCCCGTCGTAGCGGCCCCCTCCGCAGATGGCGCGCATCGCGCCCTGGCGGTCGAACAGCTCGAACACGATGCCCGTGTAGTACGCGAGCCCGCGCACGATGTGCAGATCCAGCTCGACGAAGCGATGGAGGCCCATCGCTCCCAGCATGCCGAAGTACTCGCGCAGCCGGGTCACTTCCAGAGCCACCTCGTCGCGGCCGCCGAACCGCGCGGCCACCTCGTCCAGTCCGCCGTCGAGCAGCTCGAGCACGCCTCCCGCGTCGGCGGGGGCGAGCCCGGTCTCGGCACCGAGCCGCTCGCGGCTCTTGTCCTGGCCCTCGCGCTCGAGCTTGTCGATCACGCCGAACGCGGGCAGCAGCCGCTCCTCCGCCACCCCCGCCGCCCGGAGCA
>CAXNGW010000071.1:0-7913 GCA_964201975.1 Longimicrobiales bacterium
CGTCGTCGGCTCGCGCTACGTGGACGGGCGCGTCAACGTGGTGAACTGGCCGATGGCCCGGCTCCTGGTCAGCTACTTCGGGAGCTTCTACGCGCGCACGATCACGGGGCTGCCCGTGCGCGACGCCACCGGAGGCTTCAACTGCTTCCGGCGCGAGGTGCTCGAGACGCTCGATCTCAACCGTATCAAGGCCAACGGCTACGCGTTCCAGATCGAGCTCAAGTTCCGCGCGTACCGGCGCGGCTTCCGTCTGCTCGAGCTGCCCATCGTCTTCATCGAGCGCGAGAGCGGCGAGTCGAAGATGAGCAAGCGCATCGTGCGCGAGGCAGTGTGGCGGGTGTGGTGGCTGCGCATCCAGGACCTCGCGGGGCGCCTATGACCGAGCGCATCGACGCTGCCTGGTACGACCGCTCCGAGTACTTCGCCGCCGGTCACCTGACCGATCGCGGCAGCCCCTTCCAGCGCTACCGCGTCGCCAAGGTGCTCGGGATCTACGATCCGCTCCCGGGCGAGCGCGTGCTCGACCTGGGCTGCGGCTGGGGGACGTTCGAGTGGTCGCTCGCGCCCCGCGTCGCCGAGGTGGTAGGCGTGGACTTCAGCGCCAAGAGCGTGGAGCTGTGCGAGCGCCAGCGCGCGCAGCTGGGGCTCGCCAACGTGCGCTTCGTCCATGCCGACGCGGGCGCCACCGGTCTCCCGGCCGAGTCATTCGATCTGGTCATCGCCGCCGACCTGTTCGAGCACCTCTACCCGGACGATTCGGCGCGCGTGGCGAGGGAGGCTCACCGCGTCCTCAAGCGGGGCGGGCGTTTCTCAGTCTGGACCCCGCACCGCGGTCACGTTCTCGAGATCCTGAAGAACAACCGTATTCTGCTGAAACCCGACCCTTCGCACGTGGACTATAAGTCCATGGAGCGGCTCCAGGGGCTGCTCGGCTCCGCCGGCTTCGTCCTGGAGAAGGCGTACTACGCGGAGTCGCATCTTCCCGGCCTCTCCACCCTCGAGCGGGCGTTGATGTCCGCGGTCCCGCCGTTGCGGCGGCGGATCGCGATGCTGGGCCGCAAGGCGTAATTCGGCGGACCGGCGGGGCCCCGCGGGTGTATCACCACTGCTGGCCGACCTCCTCCGCACGCCGGTTCTCCAGACCCGCCCTCCCCATGGATGGTCATGTCCGATCCACGACCTGGGTGGTTCGCGCCACAGCTCTGGGAGTCGTGTGTACGTTCGTCGGCTGCACGGCCGACCTACTGGCCGCCCGCGGCCGAGCGGATGCGGAAGCGCGCGCAGAGGGATGCATGATCGCCTCCCCGGAGAGTCCGGAAATCGCCTGGCGTCGCACCGGCACCACGGCCGACGTCGCCGCGCTCGACGCGTGGTGCGCCGCGGTGGGTCCGGCCATCGTCGCGAATACGGGCGCGGGGTCGGCCGCCGTGACGGGCTTGGAGTCTCTCGTGATCGTCACCTGGAACGTGCACGTCGGGGGCGGGGACGTCGGCCGGTTCGTGGGTGACCTGCGATCGGGCGCCCTGACCGGCGGGCGGCCCGTCGGCGATTTCGTCCTCCTCCTCCAGGAGGCATTTCGCACCGGTGCGGCCGTTCCCGCGAGCGCTTCCCGGAAGGGGGTCCCCCAGCGCATCGAGAAGCGGCCGCCGTCGGGCGATCGCATCGACGTCGTAGAAGCTGCGCGCCAGCTTGGCCTCCATCTTTTCTACGCGCCTTCCATGCGCAACGGCCTTAACGGTGCCGCCGAGGATCGCGGTAACGCGATCCTCTCCACGCCCCCGATCGCGTCGTTCGAGGCCATCGAGCTTCCCTATGAGGCCCAGCGGCGGGTCGCCGTGGCGGGGACGATCACGGGCGTGACGCGCGGGGGAGCTGTGTGGACGCTGCGTCTGGTCAGCGCTCACCTGGACAACCGGTCGCGGTGGACCCGCCTGCTCGACAGCTTCGGCCCGGGCCGGACCCGACAGGCGCAGGCGCTGGCCGGCGCGGTGGGGGAGCCCGTGGCGGTCCTCGGCGGGGACTTCAATAGCTGGAGCGTCGGACTGCTGGAGAACGCGGTCCCGCTCCTGCGCGGGCTCTTTCCATCGAGCCCCGCGGAGACAGGGCCGACGTTCCGCGCCGCCGGCTTGGTGCCGCGGCGGCTCGACCATTTGCTCTTCCGCCTGCCGAGCGGTTGGACGGCCAGTCTGAACCAAGTGGACGACCGGTACGGCTCCGACCACCATCCTCTGCTGAGCGTCGTCCAACTCGGTTCCTGAAGGGCCCCTCGTTTCTGTCCTACCTTACATAATATCTATTATACGCAGTTAACTTTTAGCCACCTGGACCTTGATCTCCTCGAGGCGCATCTCGTAGACGCCTCGCTCCGGGGCCGTCTCTTCCAGCTGATCGAGGATGCGCTGATAGAGCTCCAGGGCCCCGGCGAGGTTGCCGCGGCCGCGCCGGATGCGGGCCGCCTCCTCGAGCGCTTCGCGGGACTGGAAGTCCAGGTCGGCCCGGTCGGCGGCGCGCAGGAGGAGATCCTCGGCCTCGTCGAGCTGTCCCTGCTGCTCGCGCGCCTTGGCGAGGAGGAGCGTGACCTGGAGGCCGATCGGTTTCGAGGCGTCGGCGGCCGGCTGGAGCACGTCGGCTGCCTGCTCCGGCTGGCTGGACTCGAGGTAGAGGCCCCCGAGGAGCAGCCGCGCCTCGTCGGCGTACGGTGTGCCGCCGAAGGTTTCGATGTAGCGCGCAAGCTCGACCTTGGCGGTGGCGGTGTCCCCGAAGGCGACGCCCTGATGCACCCGCTCGAGGTCCACGGCCGCGCGCTCCAGGTGACTCTTCCGGTAGTTCACGTAGTAGAGCCCGCCCGCCAGCGCGACGGCGAGCACGATGCCGCCGCCGACGAGCGCCTGGCGATTTCGCTGCGCCCACCCGCCGAGGACCAGCGTCTTTTCGATGAAGATGTCGTCGCCGTCCGCGACGGAGCGGGTGTGGACTTTGGACGCTGCGGGATGGCGGGTGGCCACGGGCTCTACCTGGGCTGGGGGTTACCGGTTCGGGGCCCGCCGAGGCGGGGTCAGAACAGGAAAACCTAGTCCTGGCGCGGATTTCGGTCAACGGAGCCGGGGCCGCCCGCGCGCTCCCGCGCGAGCGCGGCCAGACCCGCCTGGCCGAGCACGAACGACCTTCCGCGGGTGTCGATCACCCCGCGCCAGATCCAGTCGTTCAGCGACGTGGTGACCGTCGAGCGGTGCGCACCCGCGAGGTCGGCCAGCTCCCGGTGAGTGAACCAGTGCGGCAGGAGGACCTTCTCTCCGTCCCGCTCACCGAGCCGCTCCACCAGGTCCAGGATGACCCCGGCGAGCCGCTCCCGCGCGCTCGGCCCCGGGGATCCGGCGGCGGCAGCTCGCAGCAGATGGAGGTCCCGCTCCTTCACCTCGAGGTAGGTGGTGAGGGTGTGCTGCGAGCTGCGCAGGACGGCCCGCACGGCGGTTCCATCGAGCGTGACGACGACTCCCCGCTCCCCGGCGACCGCGCTGTATGGACGGAGGGCGCCCGGGACCATTCCCTCCTCGCCGAACAGCTCGCACGGCCCCGCCACCGCTACCGTGCGCCCGGACCCCTCCTCCCCACCCAGTCGCAGGCAGACGTGCCCCTCCTGGACGAGGAAGACCACTCCGCCCGGTTCCCCGCTCCGGAAGATGACCTCCCCTTTCCGGGTGGGGCGCTCGGGGGCCGACTTGCTCAGCCGGTACAGCTTCCGGTCCCGGACGGGCTCGAGGCGAAGCGGCATCAGACGACGGCTCTCTGCACGCGCTCCTGCTCCTGGCCCGGGGGTGGGCCCTCACCATACCGGCGGTACCGGTTTTCGTCCACGCCGCGGACCTGGCGCGCGCGGGGCCGCGGGTGCACACTCTCCCCCGCTGGACGCCCGGCCGCGCGGCCGCGAATCAGCCTCGCGTCTATGGTCATAAGTGATTGATCCATAATAATATGGATCATACTGTTTCACGTAATTTGGAGGTCCGTGTGGAGCGCACTTTCGCGCTGCTGGGGTCGGTGCTGGCGTTCCTGGCCGTGGCGGCGGGAGCATTCGGGGCGCACGCGCTGCGGGGCCGTCTTTCCCCCGCCGATCTGGCCATCTTCGAGACCGCTGCGCGTTACCAGATGTACCACGCGCTCGCCCTGCTGGCGGTCGCCTGGGCGGCGGGGCGCTGGCCCGGAGGGTTGGCGGCAGCGGCCGGCTGGCTGTTCGCCCTGGGGACGTTGGTGTTCTCGGGGAGCCTGTACCTGCTCGTGCTGACGGGGGCCCGCTGGCTGGGCGCGGTCACCCCGCTGGGCGGGCTCGCGCTCCTCGCCGGCTGGCTGGCGCTGGCGTGGACCGTCGCGCGCGGGAGATGACCCGCTATTCAGGCCGCGCTGACGGACGCGAGGCAGGCGGAGGTCCCTGCGTATCGAGCGGGTCCTCGACCTCCTCGTCAAGGTCCTGACGCGCCTGGAAAACGTCCTCTTCAGTGAGGCCGTGCCCCTCGCCGTCCCGCCGCGGATCCGCCGCCGCGGCCCACGCTTCGTCCTCGCGCGCCACGGCCTGGACTCCGCCGAAGTAGGCGCTCATCCCCAGGTACTCAAGGCCGCTCACCCACTCGCCGAGGCGGAGCCCCCGCCCTGCCGCCAGCTCGCGGATCCCCCTTCCCCACGGCGCCAGCGCGGCGGGGGATCCGGCCACCGGATCGATCCACTCCACACTCTCGAGCGCCATGCTGGGACGGGGGAGCGAATCGCGGTCTACGTGCAGCCGCGGCCTCGCCACCGCGCGCTCGATCGGGCGCCCTCCGTCCACCCAGTCGGCGATCACCTGCACCACCGCGGACACCGCGCGTGGGCCTCCCGCACTTCCCAGCACCAAGCCGGGCACGCCGTCGCGCACCAGCACGGTCGGCACCGCCCAGCTGACCGGCTCCGCCCAGGCATCGCTCGGGATCGCGATCGCCTGTCCGACCGAGTCGGTGGACAGGGCGGCGGCCGCGGCGCCATCTGCGGGCGGCCGTCCCAGGAAGAATCCCAGACGCGTGGCCCGCTGCCCGAACGGACCGCCGAGCGACTGCGTGACGCTCACCGCCATCCCGGACGCGTCCACGATCGAGAAGTGAGAGGTCTCCTGTCCCGTGCCGGCGGCCACCGTATCGATCGGCGCAGGGACCGGCATCGGCGCCGGGGCCGGGTTCTGCGGCCGCGGCGCACCCGCGAGCGGCTGGGTGGTGTCCACCACGATCGGCAGGGGCGGCAGCGCCGCGAGGTAGGTTGAGAGCCCGCCGCCGGCCGGGTCCGACGCATAGCCCAGCGCCTCGGCGAGCCAGAGCGCGCGCACCTCGTCGGTCCGGCGCAGCGCTGCGACCGGCGCGGCCTGGAGCAGCTCGAGCGCCCGCAGCACCCGCCGCCCTGCATAGGGCTCTCCCGCCACCAGCACCGTCCATCCGCGGTAGACGCCCTGGAGCGGCCGCTCCTCTCGCACCTGCGGTGGGCTCGCGAGAGCGCGCGCGGCGCCCGCGCCCACCAGCTCGGCCACGTCGGCGGACAGGGACGCCGCGAAGGCGCCGCCCGCGAGGTCGTCCGGGGCGGTCCCGGCCAGCTGCTCCAGGGTCGCCGCGAGCGCGGGGAGCTTGATCACCGTTCCCTCTCCGGGGATCGACCGGTCGGGATGCAACACCAGGGCGGCCGCCGCCGAGTCCCCCTGGAGCCGTCGGTACTCGCTCACCAGCATGCGGTGGCGGAAGCGGCCCAACACGTACCCGCGCTCGGCGAGGCGGCGTGCGGGATCCACTACCTCCTCCCAGGACACGTTGCCGCTTCCGTACTTGCGCCACGCCGCCACGAGGACGGGGAGCGCGCTGGGCCGCAGGAAGGCGCCACCTGCGGCTGCGACCGACTCGGGAAAGGCATGCAGGACCACCGCATCGCCAGCGGCCGGGACGATCAGCATCACCACGCTCCCCCCGAGCCCCGACTCCGACGGCTCGGTGACGCCGAGCGCGAGCGACACCGCGACCGCGGCGTCCACCGCGTTCCCTCCGAGCGCGAGGATGCGCGTGCCGGCCGCGGTGGCCTCGGGGGTCGCGGATGCGACCGCGCCCGAAGGGGGCGGGACGCTCTCGTCGGGCTCATCGCGGCCGCAGCCGGGTAGTAACAGGAGCGCCGCTGCCCACAGAAATGGGATGCGCGCGCGCCGTGCTGGGCGCTGGACCGCGTGCATGCGTCGTTATCCTCCCGGAAGCTCCAACGGTACCCAATGGGGTCCACGCTCGCCCGATCCGGCGGCTGGATCAGCTGCTCGCACGTGCGACGGTCCGTCGTGGCGGCCGGAATGGCAAGAGCGGGGCCACCTGCCCCGGGATTCACCTCCACCTCACCCGCTCCATGCGCAGAGTCAGAATCGCATTGCTCCTCCTCCTGGCCGCCTGTCAGGGGGAAAAAGGCACCGGTCCCGAGCTCGCGTCGCGGATCGAGGTGAGCCCGGGCGAGGTCACGCTCCTCGCCGCGGGCGCCACGCAGCGGTTCTCCGCGCAGGCCGAGGACGGGAACGGGAGCACGGTTCCGGGAGTCTCTGTGACCTGGCGGAGCTCGAACGCCGCCGTGCTGCGCGTGGACGCGACCGGCCTGGCCACCGCGGTGGCCGAGGGGGACGCGGCCGTGATCGCCCAGTCGGGCGGCGCGTCCGGCCAGGCCGACGTCACGGTGGACATCCCGACGTGCGTGCAGCCGCAGCTCGTTCAGCTCAGCCCCGGACAGATGCTGGTGAGCGACCCGCCGGCGTCCGCGAGCTGCGCGCTCACGCTCCCGGCGGGCAACGCGGGCGACCGCTACCGGGTCGCGATCGTGCGGTTGACCTCGGCGGTGGACGCGGGGTCCACGACCGCGACGCTCACGCTGGCCCCGCGCGGCGGCGTGGTCGCGGACGCGCCTCCGCGGATCCTGGCGCCCGCGCTGGCGCCGCTCTTCGGACCGCGCGAGGCGGCGCTGCTCGAGCGGTCGGCCGCGGTCGCGGACGAGACCGCGCGCGCGCATCTGCGCCTGCGCGCGGCGGAGGAGGAGCTGCTGCGACGGGTCGGCCCGCTCCGTCCCAGCGTCCCGCGGCTGCTCGCGTCACCCGACGGCCCGATGAAGGTATCGCCGTCCCAGCGCACGTTCTCGGCTCGCACCTCGAGCGAGACGAGCTGCACCGCCAAGCCCGCGGTCAATGGGGTGTTGGTCGCGCAAAACAGCGACATCGCCGTCTACCAGGAGAGCGCGCAAGCGCAGGCAAAGCCGCTCGCAGCGGCGCACGTCCAGCGACTGCTCGACTTCTTCACCCGCTTCGGCAGGAGCACGATCGAGAGCCATTTCGGCGCGATCCCCGACCGCGACCGCAACGGGCAGGTGGTCGTGTTCGCGACCCTGTTCGACTCGACCTCGGTCTCGGTCTCGGTCGCGGCGTTCGTGTGGGGAGGCGATCAGCTCGCCAAGGTGTCGTGCCCGGCTTCCAACGAGATGGAGCTGGTGTACTTCAACTCCGACCTGATCAACCTGATGGGGAGCGGGAACTACCAGGCGCTCGAGACGCTGGTGCACGAGGTCAAGCACGTCGTCTCGTTCAACCAGCGCATCACCGGAGTGTCGTTCAGCCTCCACCCCGCATGGATGGAGGAGGGGACCGCGGAGATCGCCGGCGAGGTGGCGTCGCGGCGCGCATGGGCCGCGGCGGTGCCGGCTGGACCGCCCGAGAACGGCGTGGTGACCCGCCAGTCGTTCGCTGCGAGCGGATCGAAGTTCACGCCCGAGAACTACGGAGTCGGGCTACGCATCTTCCGCACGGTCCAGTATCTGTCCACGCAGCCCAACGCCGTGGTGGCCGCGCCCCCGAGTGGATATTCGATCTACGGCTCGGGATGGCACTTCCA